>NZ_JACJDT010000077.1:0-7503 GCF_014163675.1 Pseudoalteromonas sp. SR44-5 | reverse complement strand
GGTAAGCGGTAAGCGGTAAGCGGTAAGCGGTAAGCGGTAAGCGGTAAGCCAAAAATTTGAGCGTTGCAAATTATTATGTCAACACTTAAAAAGCACTCGGACAGCTTAAAACTTATAGCTTACCGCTCTAAAGCTAAATTTTCATACACACATATTTTTCTTCGAGGTACTCGTCGAGCCCTTGGTGGCCACCTTCGCGACCAAGACCTGACTGCTTAACCCCACCGAACGGTGCCACGGGGTTTGATATTAACCCTTCGTTAATACCTACCATGCCGTACTCTAACGCTTCGCTCACTCGGTATATTTGTTTCAAATCTTGGCTATAAAAATAAGCAGCTAAACCATAAGGCACATCGTTGGCCAGTGCTAAAACTTCAGGCTCTTCATCAAATACAATGATACTCACCACCGGGCCAAAAACTTCTTGATGGTAAATGTCCATCTCAGCAGTTACCCCATTTAAAATAAGCGGTGCTTGATAGTTACCACCAAGCTCAACATTATCACCTATTTGTACTGCACCTTTTGCTTTGGAATCTGCAACCAACTCTTGTACTTTTTGCTTAGCTTTAGGATAAATCAACGGCCCTATATCTGTTGCGTCATCAAGCCCATTACCGACTTTCAGTGCTGTAACTTTTTTAGCTAATTTATCGACAACTTGATCAAGCACGCTACGCTGCACAAAAATACGGTTAGCGGCGACACAAGTTTGCCCGCCATTTCTAAATTTTGCCCCCATAAGGCCCGTTACCGCTTCATCCAAATCGGCATTATCAAAAATAATAAACGGCGCGTTACCACCAAGTTCCATTGAAGTACGCTTAATAGTAGAGGCACATTGTGCAAGTAATTGCTTACCGACACCCGTTGAACCGGTAAAAGTGAACTTACGAACAAGTTCAGATTCAGTTAGTAACTCACCCACCATTTTAGCGTTTTCAGAGAGCAATACATTAAAAGCGCCTTTTTCAAAACCGGCTTGGTCAGCCAAATAAGCCAATGCTAAAGCACATAAAGGTGTATGTTCCGAAGGTTTTAGTACAAAGCTACACCCAGCGGCATAGGCTGGTGCAACTTTACGGGTAACCATAGCAATCGGAAAATTCCAAGGAGTTATGCCTGCAACCACGCCAATAGGCTGTTTAAAACTAGTTAAACGATGATTGTCATCAGTGGCGGGGATCACATCACCATAGCTACGTTTGGCTTGCTCTGCGTACCACTTAATAAACCCAGCCCCATATTCAACTTCACCAAGGGCTTCTTTTAATGGTTTACCTTGCTCTTTAGTCATTAATTCAGCAAGGGTTTGTTTATGCTGCATAACCAGTTCAAACCAACGCATTAATACATTACTACGCGTTGTGGCATTGGTGGCTTTGAGTTTAATAAATGCGCCGTGAGCGGCGTTGATGGCTTTATGAACCCCATCATCATCGATATCACTTACCATGATGATGCTTTGCTGTGTAGCGGGATCATCAACACTAAAGTGTTTTTCAGTGGAGTAAAACCCACCGTTAATGAAAGAGTCGTTAAATAGTAGATTATTCATAAAACCTCCAAAGCAATTATTACGGCATATAGCCAATGTTATGTTCACCACTGATAAGTGAAAGGTACGAGGTTAAAGGTTAAAGGCAAAGACTAGCTCCACCTAAAATCTAACATCTCAATACAACCGCGCGGCATAAAGCCGCGCCTACGCAAATTCAAACATTGATGCCAAACCCGTAGCCGCGTGAGCGTAAATGAGAAGACATACCCTTCACTTATCTCTAAAGCACAGCACTCTCTTAATCTCTTTGTGAATAAATCACTTAAATCTTTCGCGGCTAAAGCAGGCTCCTACGCAAATTCAAACATTGATGCCAAACCCGTAGGCGCAAGTTTACCTCGCGCAATTTTCCACCTTTATAAACAAAAACACCGCGTTCAAATTGAGCGCGGTGTTTTCTTTAAAGCTTAAGGCTTACAACTTATAGCTGCGCTTTAAATCAATGCTCTTCATTAACGATATTGAGATTGTACTTCGGTATTTCAACTATTAAGTCTTCATCACGGATTATTGCTTGGCAACCTAGGCGTGATTCAGGCTCTAAACCCCATGCTTTATCTAGCATGTCGTCTTCAAGCTCGTCGCTTTCATCAAGTGAGTCAAAACCTTCACGAATAACTAAATGACAAGTGGTACACGCACATGACTTTTCACAAGCATGTGGAATACTGATACCGTTTTTAAGTGCAACATTAAGAACTGTTTCACCACTTGGTGCATCAATTGCAGCGCCGTCAGGACATAATTCCGGATGGGGAAGAAAAATAATTTGTGGCATTCTAACCTCTTTTAAACGTTGTCTACTGACTGCCCTTGCAGTGCTTTTTTGATCGATGCATCCATTCTTAACTCAGCAAATTTACTGCTGGCGTTATCAACTTTCTCAATGGCTGCTTTTATTTGATTTGGCTCGGTAGCTGTCTCACGAACTGTAACTAGCTTCGCTATTTCAGCGTTCAAGTTAGTTAATTCATGTTCAGCAAGTAAAGCACTGTCTGTTGCTAATGATGCATAAAGTGCTTCGATAACACGCAATGCTTCAACTTGTTGCTCTTTGAGCATACGCGCTTGCATATCATCTTTGGCATTAGTCATCGACTCTTTAAGCATATTAGCTACTTGGTCATCTGACAAACCAAACGATGGTTTAACCTGGATTTCAGCTTGTACGCCAGTTGATTTTTCCATTGCAGATACGCTAAGTAAGCCATCGGCATCGACTTTAAAGGTCACACGAATATGCGCCGCACCGGCTGCCATTGGTGGAATACCTTTTAAGCTAAATTTAGCCAATGAACGGCAATCATCAACTAGCTCTCGTTCACCTTGCAATACATGCAGAGACATTGCAGTTTGACCATCTTTAAAAGTGGTAAACTCTTGTGCTCGTGCTACAGGTATAGTGGTATTACGCGGAATAATCTTTTCCACTAAGCCGCCCATAGTCTCAAGGCCAAGCGACAGTGGTAATACATCAAGTAACAACATGTCTGAATCAGGTTTGTTGCCCACTAACACATCCGCTTGTAATGCTGCACCAAGTGCAACGACACGGTCCGGATCAATAGAGGTAAGCGGCTCTTTATTAAAAAATTCAGCGACTTGGTTGCGTACGATTGGCATACGGGTTGAACCGCCGACCATAACTACTTGCAGTACTTCGTCATTTGTAATGCCAGCATCTTTAACTGCACGGCGACACGAACGGAGTGTTTTTTTCACCAGCACCATGGCTAGTTCTTCAAACTTTTCGCGAGTGACTTCAACCGTGTATTTTTCATCATCAAACTCAAGACCAACATTCACTTTAGCATATTGGCTTAGTGCTTCTTTACAAGCTTTAGCTTTATTAATAAATAAGCGTAATACTGATGGAGATAGCGTCATCACACCGGTTTCACGTTTAAAATGATCCACTAATAATGAGTCAAAATCATCGCCACCTAGGCTTGAATCACCACCGGTTGCCAGTACTTCAAATACACCTTGGTTTAAACGCAAGATTGAAATATCAAAGGTACCGCCGCCTAAATCATAAACTGCGATAATGCCTTCTTGGCCTGAATCCAAGCCATAAGCAACTGCGGCTGCAGTTGGCTCGTTTAATAAACGCAGTACATTAATACCAGCAAGCTCTGCGGCATCTTTGGTGCTTTGGCGCTGTGCATCATCAAAATAAGCAGGTACTGTGATCACGGCACCTAAAATATCTTGCCCTGCAAAGCTTTCTTCGGCGCGTTGCTTTAATGCTTTTAAAATATCGCTTGATGCGGTGATTGGGCTGATGTTGCCAGCCGCGGTGGTAATCGCTAATGCGCCATCATGCTGACAAAAATCATACGGTAATTGGCCGTAGCTTTGCTCTATTTCAGCTTGAGTTTTACCTAAAAAACGTTTAACTGAAATTAAAGTATTCACAGGATCTTGTGTTGCAGCTTGAGCGGCAAGTTCGCCTACTGTTATACCATCAGCGGCGTAACGTACAACAGACGGTAACATGGCTGCGCCATTAACATCGGTTAATGTACGGGCTTCGCCACTTTGTACTGTCGCAACAAGTGAATTGGTAGTACCAAGGTCAATACCAATTGCTAACTTATGTTCATGTGGTGCCGCGCTCTGCCCCGGCTCAGCAATCTGCAATAATGCCATAATGATCTTTAACTCTTGTTTGACTTACCAATGGTGCAGTAAGTTAGATAATTAATCGTCGAATAAACTGTCTTCAATACGCTCTAATTCATCTCGTAATTTATACACGAACTTTAATTTTCGAATGCTATCAGCGGCTAACTGCCATTGCTGCTCGTCATTACTTGCCAATTGCTCAGCAAGTTGCGCACTGTATTGAGTGTCTAGTTGTTTTATTTGCTTCTCGAACTGAGCAATCGCTGTGTCTGGATCATCGCTTGTGCTTAGCTCTTCAAGCTCTTCACGTAATTCCATTTGCTGCATTAAAAACAGTGGATCTTGTAGTGTTTGCTGCTCGGCACGAATATCAACACCCAATTCACTCAGCATGTATTCTGCGCGTTTTACCGGATGCTTTAAAATTTGTAAGGCATCATTAATTTCTGCGGTATTTTGTACGGCTAATAACTTATCACGGCTGCTGGCATTGGCATGGCGATCTGGGTGAACGGCACGCTGGAGTTCGAGGTAATTCTTAGTTACTTTTGCCAAATCTACATTGTAATCAACGGGTATCGCAAACAATTCAAAATAGCGCATAATTCCAACCATGCCAACAATCTATTGGCTTAAAATTCAGATAGAACAAAGCCCTACAGGTGCAGGGCTTAAGAGTACAATCACTTTATTGTTTATACTGTGAAACTTTCGCCACAACCACACTCATCAGCTTGATTTGGGTTAATAAATTTAAACCCTTCGTTCAAACCTTCTTTAGTGTAATCAAGCTCGGTACCATCAATATAAACTAAGCTTTTAGCGTCGACGATTACTTTAACCCCTTTAGATTCAAATACTTCGTCGCCTTCAGATAACTCGTCAACAAACTCAAGAACATATGCAAGACCTGAACAGCCCGTCGTTTTAATGCCTACGCGCAGGCCTAAGCCTTTTCCGCGATTTGCTAAAAATGATTCTACGCGGTTTACTGCCGCTTCTGTCAATGTCACTGCCATGATTTATCTCTTACTTCGCTTGTTTACTTTTGTAATCTGCAATTGCTGCTTGAATTGCATCTTCAGCTAAAATTGAACAGTGAATTTTCACTGGAGGCAATTCAAGCTCAGCACTGATATCAGTGTTTTTGATCATTGCAGCTTCATCTAATGTCTTGCCTTTAACCCACTCTGTTACAAGTGACGATGAAGCAATTGCGCTACCACAACCGTATGTTTTGAATTTAGCATCTTCAATTATGCCTGCAGCTGATACTTTAATTTGCAGCTTCATTACGTCACCACATGCTGGTGCGCCAACCATACCCGTTGCTACTGATGGATCATTTTTGTCTAATACACCTACGTTACGTGGGTTTTCAACATGATCGATTACTTTATCACTATACGCCATAATTCTATCCTCATTACCTGCTAGTGGATGTGCTCGTCAATTAATGATGAGCCCATTCAACTGAATCTAAATCAACACCCTCTTGATGCATTTCCCAAAGAGGAGACATCTCACGTAAGCGACCGATAGAGTTTTTCATTAAATTGACGGTATAATCAATCTCTTCTTCGGTGGTAAAACGACCAATACTAAAACGAATTGAGCTGTGTGCTAATTCATCGTTGCGGCCAAGCGCACGTAATACATAAGAAGGCTCTAAACTTGCTGAAGTACAGGCAGAACCTGATGATACAGCAATATCTTTAACAGCCATCAATAACGACTCACCTTCAACAAAGTTAAAGCTGATGTTAATTATTCCTGGTACTGATTGGTCCGGCGTACCGTTAAAGTACACTTCATCCATATCAGCCATAATGCCATCAATTAAACGCTTACGAAGCGCGCTGATGTGAGCATGATCTTTTTCGAAATCTTGTTTGGCAATTCTAAATGCAGCACCCATACCAACCAACTGGTGAGTCGCTAGCGTACCAGAGCGCATTCCACGCTCATGACCACCACCATGCATTTGTGCTTCTAAACGAGCACGCGGTTTACGGCGAACATACAATGCACCGATACCTTTCGGGCCATATACTTTGTGCGCTGAGAAAGACATAAAATCAACTTTAAGCTGTTGCACGTCGATTAAAACTTTACCGGCACTTTGTGCAGCATCAACGTGGAACATGATTTTACGTTCGCGACACATTTCGCCAATAGTCGCGATATCTTGAATTACACCTAGCTCGTTGTTTACATGCATAATGCTCACTAACACTGTGTCATCGCGCATTGTGTCGGCTAATTTTTGTAAATCAAGTAGGCCGTTTTCTTCAACGTCCATATAGGTTACTTCAAACCCTTGACGCTCTAGCTCACGACAGGTGTCGATCACTGCTTTATGCTCAGTTTTAGCGGTAATAACGTGCTTACCTTTCTTTTTATAAAACTGTGCTGCGCCTTTAATTGCAAGGTTGTTTGATTCTGTCGCACCCGAAGTGAAAACGATTTCACGTGGGTCTGCGTTAATTAAATCTGCGATATCAGTACGAGCTTGATCAATCGCTTCTTCAGCTTGCCAACCAAAACGGTGTGAACGTGATGCAGGGTTACCAAAATTGCCATCCATTGTTAGGCATTGCATCATTTCTTTTGCTACACGCTCGTCAACTGGCGTGGTTGCTGCGTAATCTAAATAAATCGGTAACTTCATTTCTTTCTCCGCTGGACGCCAACTTATAGTTGGCAGCTTACTTGAATATTTTCCAATTGCTTGAGTGCATTATTAACGCTGTTATCTTGGCGAGATGAAACTTCCTTCACATCTGACTTTTCCACCAATTCAGCAAGGGTAATACCGTTTAAAAAGTCTTCTATTCTGGTACTTAGATCAGACCATAAGGTGTGAGTTAAACACCGCATACCGCTTTGACAGCCGCCCGTTGCACCATGGCATCGGGTTGCATCTATTGATTCATCAACGGCGTTGATCACATCACCAACCGAAATTGCATGCGTTTCTCGACCGAGTAAATAACCACCACCAGGTCCACGCACTGAGCTGACTAAACCACTTTTACGTAACCGGGCAAATAACTGCTCTAGATACGACAAAGAAATTTCTTGTCGTTCTGAAATATCAGCAAGGGGAACTGGCCCTACATTTGTATGTAGCGCAACATCCAGCATCGCTGTGACGGCATACCTGCCTTTTGATGTTAACTTCATGGAGCCCCCGCACTAAAGAGTGCAAATTTTAATTACCAGAGTAAAATAGTCAAGTATTAAATAAAGTCTAGGTTCTAGGTTCTAGGTTCTAGGTTCTAGGTTCTAGGTTCTACAAAGTTTATATA
>NZ_JACJDT010000076.1:0-7643 GCF_014163675.1 Pseudoalteromonas sp. SR44-5 | reverse complement strand
ATAATCGTGCCAGTATATCGTAGGTTGGTTTTCGTAATATGTTGGTTCGCTCATTCTGTCTCTTAGCCCTTTATTTATGCGGGTTTTTACTGCGCTTTCATTTGTTCTTGTATTTTCGAGTATGTTGCAATCTGCGCATTGTGTGTATAGTATCGTGTATAAATTTTTTGCTAACTGTGTATAAAAAATTAAATGGCGATCAGCGACACCAAATTAAGAAAGCTGCTAGATAAAAATCAAACACCTTGCGTATTATCGCACAGAGATAGTTTAAGTGTAAGGGTATCAGCTAAAGGCACAATCACATGGCAATACCGTTGTCGTGTTGATGGCAAGCAGGTCATTATCTCGCTTGGCCGTTATCCTGGTTTAACCATTAAACAAGCACAAGACTACATACCCCATTTTCAAAACTGGCTCAGCCAAGGAAAAGACCCACGCATAGAGCTAAAGCTCATGCGCAATGAAGCCAAAGGTTTACCAACCATGGCTAAAGTAGCAGCTGATTGGTTAGAGAAAAAAGTACCTGACCTAAAAGATAAAACCCAAATCCTTTATACACATCAAGTCAGCAAATGGGTTGTGCCATTTTTAAATGATGAAGCCAAGCCACTTGATCTAATGACCATCAAAGATTGGATAAAATACTTTGATGATGTAAAAGCACAGGGCAGCGCTAAAACCGCAGGTGCAATATTAGTACGTATAAAATCTATAATAGGGTGGGCTGAAAAACGCGGTGATATAAAATCATTCAACCCAGTGTTAACCTTAAACGTAAACGATATTGGCGAGCAATCATCGGTAGGTCAGCGAGTAATGCGCTTTGACGAAATTGCAAAACTTTGGATACAAATTGAAAGCTCAAAAGCCACGCCAGCAACCAAAGCATGTTTGCAGCTAATTTATATAACAGGTGCACGGCAATCAGAGGTTCGTTTAGCCAAGTGGGAACATTTCGATTTTGAAAACAACATTTGGACAGTACCACCTGAAAATTCCAAAACAAATAAAGCCATCCGCCGGCCAATATCAACCAAAATGAAAAGCATCTTAGACACCCTTGCCATGGTATATGGTCGCAGCGGGTATTTAATACCGGGCAGCAAACCAAACAAACCAATGACCACCCACAGCATTAACCGCTATTGCTGTAGAATGTGGGATCACCTGTTTGAAAAATACAAAACGCCCAAGTTCCTACCACATGACGCTCGCCGTTCAATATCAACACTATTAAGTGAAAACGGTGTAGCACCGCACGTAACCGAAAAAATGCTAGGCCACACAATGCGCGGAGTAATGGCCGTTTACAATAAGCATGACTGGATAAAAGAGCAGGCTGAAGGGTATGAACTTTATTCTAAGCTTATTAAAGGTGCTGTATTAAAAGAGTTAGAACATTCTAATCAATGAAGTAATAACATTTACAACTCAAGTTCAAGTTAAGTTATTATTATCAGGTTAGCGAAGAAAATTTATCTGATACGAAATCTCGCTAAGCACTTCATTTTCTTGTAATTGACCGTTATCACTAAACATGTCGTCAAGTATTTGCTGCGCTTTACTGTTTTTCTCTTTCCAATCATTATAAAGGTAAACTTTTTCATCAACTAGTATTGAATAGTATGGTCTTGGTTCTCCATTAATTAACTCAAAAATGAATGCAGAATGTATTTTAAGTTTACTCTTGGCGGGTAACTTCAAGCATAAATTATGACCATTTTGATTAGCTACAGAAGGGTAAACCCACCCATCAAAATTATCAAAGTCATAAATTTTTTGAGCAATTACACTACTAATTAAATATGAGAGCGAATTATTTTGTAAAAACATTGTTTTGAGAAAATTGGTTATAAGGTTGATTTTATTATTTGTATCTTCGGGAAAATTACCCAATAAGTCATCAGAAAAGCCAATTCCCATAACATTAATTGGTTCTATAGCTTCATATCGTACCATCAAGCCAAAGTTATTTTCTTTAATGCCAGCTTCTTTCATAGGGGTCATAATTTCACCGGGTGATATATACAGTAGCTGTTGTTTTGGCTGATTTAATCGACCGTATTTAATTTTATCTTGAGGGGGTTCCCAAAAGTCAGTAAGTTTCAATGCTTCTGTTTTTGGGTCTAGATCTCTAGCGCGGTAAAAAATTCCACCTTTTTTATATGTACGACTCTCACCTTTAAAGCAAGAAAGTTCTATGCCATTTATATCTACTACCAAAATTTTTTTTAACTCATCATAGACTTCTTCCTCCGGCAATTTAGGAAGAACGTTTTCAAGTTCAGTTAGTTTAGCTTTAAGTTCTGCAACAGAAATTTTAGAAAACGCGAGTTCTATGAGTTTCTTGTATTCTTCGGACATATGTAAACCTTTAATAATTTGATGTTAATGTATAGATTCATACATTTATACACTACTGTACCTAATAAGCGCAAAAAGTTTCATATTGTACCTTCCATTGAGTGCCGTATAATGCAAAATGGAATTTTTAGCATATTAATTATCAGTTTCTTACTAGTTATAAATAAAAAGGCATAAATGAATATTTTAAATAAAGTTGACTCAATTCGGCTTACAGCAAATGATAAACTAGACCCTTCAAAAAAGGGCGAGTTAGGGCAGTTTTACACTGCAGCACCTATATCTATATTTATGGCTTCACTCTTTGAAACTATAGAAGGTGATATACAGTTATTAGATCCTGGTTGTGGGCCTTGTTCACTGACTGCAGCATTTACTGATGAAGTTATAAAACGTCAATCAGTTACAAAAATGCGTGTAGACATGTATGAAGTTGAAAAATTAATTGAAGATCAAGTCTTAGAAAGTGTAGAACATTGTGTCAATGAGGCAAAAAGTGCCGGAATTGAGTTTAAGCATTCACTAAATTTTAAAGACTTTATTGAAAACTTCAGTCGTTATATAAAAGATTATAGTGATGAAAATGTTGAGCCAATTGAACAATTTACTCACGTAATAATGAACCCACCATATAAAAAAATAGCTAGCTCAAGCGATCATCGAACTTGGTTAAGAGATGTAGGTATCGAGACTGTTAATTTATATTCAGGTTTTGTATCTCTAGCGCTTAAAAGGCTTGTACAAGGTGGCGAATTAGTCGCAATAATACCTCGTTCATTCTGTAATGGTCCATATTATCAACCATTTCGCGAGCAAATATTAAAAGAAACAGCCATTAAACACATACATATATTTGATAGCAGAAATAACGCATTCGCAGGTGATGCAGTACTTCAAGAAAACATCATCATTCACTTAGTTAAAGGTGAAGAACAAGGTCCAGTAAGGATTACATCAAGCCCGGTTGCAGATTTTCATTTAGATGAAGAGTCAAGCACCGTAACCGCTTCTGATATGACAACCAGAACCGTTCCTTTTACTTCAATTGTTAATCCAAACGACCAACAGCAGTTTATTCATATAGCAGCGAATAATCGCGACCAATTAATAATAGATAAACTAGCAACATTCACAACAGAGCTTAAAGATTTAAATATTCAAGTATCCACCGGACCAGTTGTTGGCTTCAGAATGCGTGATGACCTGCGCCAAGATATTGAAACTGGCGCGGTCCCACTAATCTATCCTCAACACTTAAAAGGCGGTGTAAATTGGCCTATTGATAAAAAGCCTAATGCTATTTTTGTTTCAAATATATCGAAACCATGGCTATGGAAACACGAAGGGCATTTTGTAATTGTTAAGAGGTTCTCATCAAAAGAAGAAAAGCGCCGAATTGTTGCAACCCCCTACGATAGCTGTTTATCAGGTGACATGATTGGATTTGAGAACAAACTTAACGTATTTCATTCTAATAAAGTAGGTATGGATAAACAGCTAGCACTTGGGCTTTATGTATATTTAAACTGTTCACTTTTAGATAAATATTACAGGCTTTTCGGTGGACATACACAAGTTAATGCAACAGATTTGAGAACAATCAAATATCCAAGCGCTGATATGCTTCGCGCAATTGGCTCACAGGTTGAAAGTACTAAATTAACACAAAAAGAAATAGACCAGCTAATAGAAAAGGAAATCTCAAAAATGACCGGTGATGAGAATAATAACCCGCTAGCAGGGCAAGATAAGCTTGAGCAAACCTTAGAAATATTAAAATTACTTGGTATGCCAAAAGCCCAACAAAATGAGCGTTCAGCACTTACATTTTTAGCGCTACTTAATTTACATCCAGAGGGTAACTGGCAAGATCTAGAAAAGCCTATGCTAGGCGTTACACCAATTATGGATTGGTGTCGTGACGTATATGGTAAGGAATATGCACCAAATACGCGCGAGACATTCCGTCGTCAAACGTTGCATCAGTTTGTTGATGGAGGTCTAGTATTATATAACCCAGACAAACCTGATCGCCCAGTTAATAGCCCAAAAGCTTGCTACCAAATCACACATGAGTTATTTGATATACTACTGACCTTTGATACTCCAAAATGGAAGAAGAACCTTAAGACCTGGCTAAGCCAGCGCGAAACATTGGCTGCTCAATATGCAATGGAACGCGAAATGCAAATGATCCCATTAACGTTAGATGACGGCACAAATATCAAGCTTAGCCCTGGCATTCATAGTCAATTAATACATGATATTGTTGTTGAGTTTGGACCTCGATTTGCACCTGGTGCTGAAGTTATTTATCTCGGTGATACTGGCGCAAAAGAAGACTTCTTTAAAAAAGACCGGCTAGCAGAGCTAGGTGTAACAGTTGACCGAAAAGGAAAACTACCTGATGTGGTTTTATATTGGCCTGAACGTGATTGGTTATTATTAATAGAGTCTGTAACGAGTCACGGCCCTGTTGATGGCAAGCGACATAGTGAATTAGCCGAGTTGTTCAAGCATTCTAATCCTGGCCTTGTTTATGTAACAGCATTTCCAGACAGGAAAATAATGGGTAAATACCTAGGAGATATTAGCTGGGAAACTGAAGTGTGGGTAGCTGAAGCGCCAACACATATGATTCACTTTAATGGTGATAGATTTTTAGGGCCTCATTAATTTTTTGTATTTTGGATTAATAAACTTTAGGAAGGAATTTATGTCAGAGTTACAAGACCAAATCGACCAAGCTAGAATGACGGTGCATACGGACTCATACCCTATGTCTATCGGTGAATTAATTAACTTATATGATGATGGTGAAATTGATATTCACCCTGAATTTCAGAGAGTATATCGTTGGTCTGATAGTCAAAAAAGTAAGTTGATTGAATCAATTTTGTTAGGAATACCACTTCCATCTATTTTTGTTGCCCAAAGGCAAGATGGTATCTGGGATGTAGTAGATGGGCTTCAACGTATTTCTACTATCTTATCTTTTATGGGTAAATTAAAGGATCCTTCAGGAAATTTACTTCAACCTTTATCTTTACAACCTACTAAATATTTACCTGCTTTAGAAGGTAAAGTTTGGGAAGACAGACATAACCCGGATAGTGAAATTGATATTGAAATTAAGCGAGTTTTTAAAAGAGAAAAGCTAGACATAAAAATTATTAAGAGAGAGAGTGAAGGGGATACGAAGTTTGAGTTATTCCAAAGACTCAATACTGGAGGTTCAAAATTATCAGATCAAGAAGTTAGAAATTGCATGCTATTGATGCTGAATGAAAGAGCCTATATGTGGCTAAAAGAGCTGTCAGAAGATGAAAATTTCATATCTTGTACTCCTATCTCAGAAAAGCAAAAAGAAGAATGTTATAACTTAGAATTAGTATTAAGGTTTATAATTCATCGATATGCATGTGATGATCTTAAGAAAGAAAATCAGGATGTAGCTCCATACATAAATGCCGAAATGCACCGTCTGTTTAAAGAAGATTCTGACTTAGACTATGATGCGGAAAAATCTGTTTTTCATGAAACTTTTAGCTTACTCAATAAAGCCCTTGAGGATTCGGCTTTTAAAAAGTTCAATATTCAAAAAGGAAGACATGAAGGAGCTATTTCACTGCCAGTGTTTGAAGCAATGACAGCTGGTGCTTCCAAATTAATTGAAAGAGCTACAAAAACAGAACAGGAGATCTTAGATAAGATAAATGAGGTAAGTAGAGCGTTACCTGAACAACAAAAGTTTACAGAGGTAGTTGTAGAAAAAAGAGCAAGACCAATTGATCGTATGACTGAAATGGTAGCTTTGGGCGAGGAGTTGATGCAGTGAAAGTGCGCTCCTTAAATGAGCTGCAAGATAAGCTTCAAGAAGATTTAGCTTGGAGGAGGCGAGAGTTTACAACTTTAAAATTTATGGTTTCTGAATCAAGAAAACATCAAAAGGATGTATTACTTAGATCCTCTATTGCACTTTTATACTCTCATTGGGAAGGGCACATAAAACATTGTGCTCTTGTATACATATGCTATCTAAAGCAATTAGCCCCTAAATATAAAAACATGCAAGATAACTTCTTTCAGTTGAGTCTAGGCAATAAATTTAATCAGGGATTTTCTATTAAAAAGTTCCCATCTCAAAAAGAGATTTTTGATTATATTTCTTCAGGTTTAGAAGAGAATTTTGATGTTAATGAAACCGTTGTAATTGATACTGAATCGAACTTAAAGTATGCAGTTATTTACAATATATTATCTCAGTTAGGCTTAGATACATCAGTTTTTGAGTTAAAAGAAAACTTTATAGATTCTAAATTACTCAAATGCAGGAATTCAATCGCCCACGGAGATAAAGTTGGAGCACAAGAACTTTTAGAAACTTATAATGAGCTTGAAGCTGAGTTACTAGAAATGATTACCACGTTTCAAAATTTAGTTATAAATTCAGCTGAAAACAAAAGCTACTTGAAGCAGCCAGATTAGCCCGCAAATGCGGGCTTTTTGTTTTTATAATCTGGTCAGTTAAAGTGACTTACCCGTAAATATGACTTTCCCAACCAACGTGCAATTACCATTAATTGGGATTAGTTGCTCTGGCCAGTTGGGGTTGGCGGCTTTTAAAAATTTGTGTCCACTTTCGATAATGAGCTGCTTGAATGTGGCTTGGTTGTCGTCATCTAGGCGGGCTACTACGTACGAACCGTGGATGCATTCGGCTTCAGGGTCTACAAAAATCAAATCACCTTCATAAAATTTAGGCTCCATGCTCACACCTTGCACTTTTAAAACAAAAGTTAGATCACTGCAATTAACAGGGCACATATAACGCTCTGCATCATACGCTTTTATTTCACTTATTTCTGACCAAGCACCTGCTTGTACCCAGCTGATAAGTGGGGCTGTAGCTTTAATTGATGGGCCTGCTGATACATTGCTGTTGATGCCTTTGCTATCAACTATACCAAACCGTAAATATTCAGGAGTGCATTGCAGTGCTCGTGCTAATGCTTCAATGTTGCGCGGGTTTTTAGTATCGCCTTTCTCTAATTTTTGTATTGAGTTTTGTGCCACACCTACCAACTCTGCTAGTTGATACTGGGTTAAATCTAGAGCTTTCCTTAACTTTTTAACGCGGTCTGCAATATCCATATTATCTCCAAAGGTTTTATTTTTAACACTTTAAGTGTGTTCTATAAAGATTATCACAACTTTAAGTGGTTTTGGTCAAATCGCTATTATTGGTTTTATTTTTAATAATACAACCAAAAGTG
>NZ_JACJDT010000075.1:0-9515 GCF_014163675.1 Pseudoalteromonas sp. SR44-5 | reverse complement strand
AACGATGAGAGTAAGTGCCTGTGAAACGCCCAACGGGTTGGTTTAAAAGCGATTTATACTGCGTTATTGATTTTAACAATAGAACCACTATTACTTGCAATCAATGCCTTGCCTAAATCGCTTTTAACTCCAACGACGCTCGCATCTTGAGGTGGTTTGGGTATAATGACTGCAGTTAACGTTATCATATGAGTACCCCATGGCGAAGAAAAAAGGCAAGCCTGCTGAAATTGAAGAAGAAATTATCTATATATCAAAAAGTGAGCTAAAGCGCGAAGCGCAAGAGTTTCATCAGTTAGGTGCTGAAATTGCCAAAATGGGGAAAAAACAGCGCGAGCGCTTACCCTTAAATGACGATTTAAAAGCGGCAATGGTTGTTGCAGACAAAATCAGTAACAAAAGTGATGCATATCGTCGTCACTTAAATTACATCGCAAAAACTTTGCGTACCGTTGAGAATATCGAAGAGATCAACGCTATTATCGACATTATGTTGAATAAAAATAATCAAGCCGAAGTGATGATTAAAAAGATTGAGCAATTACGCGATGATTTAATTGCCCAAGGTGATGATTTAGTTAATCAAACCATTGAGCAATACCCGACTATTGATCGTCAAAAGTTACGTCAATTGGTGCGTAATGCGGCAAAAGAAGTAAAAATTGAAAAGCCAGCTAAAGGCTATAAAGAGCTATTTCAATATCTTAAAGAAAGTATCATGCGATAAGCTACATGTAATGTAGTAATGAATTGCCTATATTCAGTCTGGGTAAAAACACCCGCTATTTATAGGCAGTTACCGTTTAGTAAGCAGTAACGCCTCCCTCGCAGCAAATTAAAACACAGTAGGCGTTGAGCTTGCTGACGCACCAACACCACGCCACATTTAAAACGCGGTGGCAAGCCACTCGCCTACAAGTAATTAATTAAGCATCAAAGTAAAATTTAACACCGTAGGCGTTGAGCTTGCTGACGCACAAATACCACGCCACATTTAAAACGCGGTGGCAAGCCACTCGCCTACAAGTAAGTAATAAACATCAAAGTAAATTTAACACCGAGATAAACTTTAGCACCGTAGGCGTTAAGCTTGCTGACGCACCAACACCACTCCACATTTAAAACGCGGTGGCAAGCCACTCGCCTACAAGTAAGTAATAAACATCAAAGTAAATTTAACACCGAGATAAACTTTAACACCCGTAGGCGTTATGCTTGCTGACGCACAAACTCCGAGCCACATTTAAAACGCGGTGGCAAGCCACTAGCCTACAAGTGATTAATTAGACATCAAAGTAAACCTTAACACCGTAGGCGTTAAGCTTGCTGACGCACAAACACCAGAGCACATTTAAAACGCGGTGGCAAGCCACTCGCCTACAAGTGATTTAACACCGAGATAAACTTTAACACCCGTAGGCGTTAAGCTTGCTGACGCACAAACACCAGAGCACATTTAAAACGCGGTGGCAAGCCACTCGCCTACAAGTAATTAACTAAACATCAAAGTAAATTTAACACCGAGATAAACTTTAACACCGTAGGCGTTGAGCTTGCTGACGCACAAACTCCGAGCCACATTTAAAACGCGGTGGCAAGCCACTCGCCTACAAGTAATTAATTAAGCATCAAAGTAAAATTTAACACCGTAGGCGTTGAGCTTGCTGACGCACAAACACCACGCCACATTTAAAAACGCGGTGGCAAGCCACTCGCCTACAGGTAATTAATTAAACATCAAAGTAAATTTAACACCGAGATAAACTTTAACACCCGTAGGCGTTAAGCTTGCTGACGCAAAAACACAATATGCGCGAGTTTGCCTCGCGCAGCTCTTAGCATTTAACCAACTATTCCTAACGGTTTGGCGCTTTGCCATGCACCACGGGTAAAATCGGGAATATCAATTGACGCACTACGATTACTAACTGACTGTGCCGACAGCGGCGATATAACAGACCAAGCAGCGCCGTCGTAAACATCTTGATCAAGCGCCTCACCATTACGTAAACAATAAATCATCCGCCAGAACATTAAGAAGTCCATGCCGCCATGGCCGCCGTTACGCTCTGCCTCTTCGCCCATTTTGGTCCACAGTGGGTGGTCGTATTTTTTATACCAATCAGCCATTTCATAATCCCACTCATGGAAGCTCTTCGAACCACCATCTTCCAGCGCAATACGATTTGGAAAACCAGCAAACACACCGTTAGTGCCTTGAATTAAATTATGGCGCGAGTATGGACGTGGCGTGGTGGTATCATGTTGAACCATAATACTGCGCCCTTTTACTGTTTTGATAAGCGTGGTATTCATATCGCCAGCAATATAATTAAGCTGATTACGTTGATGATCGGCTGGAAATTCTTTCTTTGCATAGGCGCTACGGCCCAGTGCCGGCGAACTCATCGAGGTTAAAAAATCAAACCGATCGCCGCGATTAATATTCATATATTGTGACACAGGGCCTAAACCGTGCGTTGGATACAAATTACCGTTTCGTTTTGCATGCCAAGCGGTACGCCAAGAACCAGTTTTATGCTCCACTTCTTTCATTTGCCAACGTAATTCATGAATATACGCCGCCTCACCATGTAGCAGCTCACCAAACACGCCTTGGCGAACCATATTCAATACCATTAACTCATCACGACCATAGTTGACATTTTCCATCATCATACAGTTCTTTTGCGTGCGCTCAGCGGTATCAACTAGTTGCCACATTTCTTCAACCGTCAATGCTAATGGCACTTCAACAAAAGCATGCTTGCCACTATTCATGGTATCGATTGCCATCGGTGCATGCCACGACCATGGCGTAGAAATAATCACAATATCAATATCATCGCGATTAAGCATTGCTTGATAGGCATTATCAGCACCAGTATAAAGTGCAGGCTTAGTCAACCCTTTGTCAGTGAGGTAGTTAGCTGAACGCTGTAATACTTCGTCATGGGTATCACATATTGCTTTAATTTCTGTACCAGCAATATGACTCATACGCTTTACGTGGCCAAAACCACGCTGCCCTAAGCCTATAAACCCAACCCGTACTACATCCATTTTTGGCGCGACAAGGCCAATTACAGAGCGCCCTTGCGCTGGGGGAGTAATAACGCCACTTTGAGTACCCGTGGCACATCCTGAAATCACACTAGCCGCTGCCGTAGCACTCGCGGCTTTTAAAAAATCTCGACGATTAAACTGCTTCATTATTATTATCCTAGAACTAATCTAGTTTTAACTTACCTAAAACAGCTTGGGAGGTAAAGCAGATGGGGATGGATAGCATAGGAAGGGGTTAGAATTAACCCTAACTCTTGGTATTTAACCAATCTCAATCGACGATGTAGGAAATGGCTTTAGCCATGAATTTTATAAACCGCGCGGCGTAAAGCCGCGCCTACGACAACCCAAGCACCAATGCCAACCCGTAGGCAGGAGTTTACCTCGCGCAATTTTAAACGCGCCTCTTAACCTATTTGTGAATGAATCTTTTAAATCTTTCGTTCGCGGCTAAAGCCGGCTCCTACGAAAACTATTTTTGTACAAAGAGAAGTGAATGAGTGTTAGTGAGAAGATATTTCACTTCCCCCTAAAACCTACAACCTAGCCCTTTAACTGAAAAAATCACACATCTCTTAAAATAGCTTTAAGCGTGGTTTTTTTTGCGAGAATATCACGATATAAAGCAAACTGATTTTGCGCACGTTCTAAGTTATGGTTAGCATGCTTGATTGAAAAATAATGATCACCGTCAATGTAATCAGTTAAAAAACGTAGGCCAATCATAAAGGTCATTACTTTAGTGCCTAACCAAAAGCTTTGTTTTTCTTGTTCGGTAATCAAGTCTTTCAAAGGCTCTACATAACCTTTGACTACCGCTGCAAAAATCTCTTCACGCACACATACATTAGCTAAATCCGTTGAATCTTCTTGTTCAGGAGAGCAAAAAGTACGCACCATATCACCAAAATCATATAACCAATAACCAGGCATACAGGTGTCTAAATCAATCACCGCTTTGGCATCATTTGATATATTACAAAACAGCATATTATTAATTTTAGTATCATTATGACATGGTCGAACCGGTACAATGCCCGTCAATGCTTTAAGCTCATCAATTAAGCCAAATTGCGCGAAACAAAAATCAACGTCAGCTTGGCAGCTGGCTAAGCGCTGCTGTGGATCTTTTGCAACCACAGCTTTGAGCTTTTCAGCGCGCATCGCTAAATTATGAAAATCAGGAATAACATGATGTAGTTGCTTGGCATCAAAATCTTCTAAAGCAACAGCAAATTGACCAAATGCATTGGCTGCAGTTTGCGCTTGTGAAGTATTTAAAACTACATCTTCACTATAACTGCCGCCAATAAATTCGAGTGCGCGCCAAACACCGTTATCACAATCAACTAAATAGTTATTTTCAACTGTAGGAACATGGCGGATGATTGCTAAATCATACTCGCCTAATTGACGTTTTTTAGTTAAATGACGTTCAATTAAACGAGCATTTTTAACTAACATATCTGGTTCAGGAAAAACCTCGGTATTTAGTTTTTGAACAACTAATGATTTTTTTGGTGCAGTTAATAGCATAGTGCTATTTATGTGACCACTACCAATTGGCTTCATGCTGATTTTTTCACTACCAAGACCAAAACTCTCAGACAAGTAAACCGCAATGGAATTTGACTTCATACTTACTTCACTATTGTTGTGCCCGGGAAAAGGCAAGATCGGGGCTAGTTCATCCGTGACGTAATTCATATAATTTACCTGTAACATCCTGTAATTCTGATTTATAAGTCACTCCATACCACGACTCTTTTGCGCTATATATGGTAACTATTTGTTGATTAGATGTGATCGCTTGTTGAACTTGATCGGGTAAATAATACTCCATTTTGACACCGTTGTCATACTTTTGCAGAAACTCGTCAAAGCCTGCTTCTAGGCGGTCAAAAAATGTTGGCGTAATTGCCCAAAAACTCATTGATGCCAACGCATCCACGGCAATTTTCTCACGGAGCCCCTGCGGATTGTCACCCATTATTTGACCGTTCTCGTGCTGAATATTTAAATACTCAACAACATCAATTAATTGGTTATTTTTAACTTGGCATACGCCTCTATTCACCCCTCCTTGCTCTGACAAAGTATCAATAATAGGGTAACCCACCATAGCCCAACTAGTCAGGTTTTTAAAATGATCTGCGAGTAATAAAAATGACGACGCGCCATAATAATCATCGGCTGTGATGACGATCGCGGGGTTATGAACATGATCTTTAGCGCATAATAAAGCATGCCCGGTGCCCCAAGGCTTACTTCGCTGTTGTGCAAGTAATTGGAATTGTTCTGGCACTAAATCAATGCGTTGTTCAACCAACACAACATCAATCCCCATTGGTAAGCGCGGTAAAATCACTTGCTCAATCTCGCTGCGCACAGCCTGATTGATCACTAATACAACCTGAGTTACTCCTGCGGCAACAGCATCAGCAATACTCAACTCCATAATGGTACAACCCAACCCAGCAATCTCAGCGATTTGTTTATTGCCACCAAAACGAGAGCCCAAGCCACCCGCGAGGACAACTAAACTTAGATGATGTTTTTTCATTTTTAATCAGCTTTAACGTTTAATAAAGCTGAGTTTACCAGTTTCAACCGCCAGATCTAGCTATAGGAGCTAGGTTTTAGGGGATAGGTTCTAGCCTAGCACCTAGTCACTTCCCTAGTAGGCGTTAAGCTTGCTGACGCAAAAACACCAGAGCACATTTCAAAACGCGGTGGCAAGCCACTCGCCTACAAGTAATTAATTAAACATCAAAGTGAATTTAACACCGAGATAAACTTTAACACCGTAGGCGTTAAGCTTGCTGACGCACAAACTCCACACCACATTTAAAACGCGGTGGCAAGCCACTCGCCTACAAGTAATTAATTAAAACATCAAAGTAAAATTTAACACCCGTAGGCGTTAAGCTTGCTGACGCACAAACACCGTTCCACATTTAAAATGCGGTGGCAAGCCACTCGCCTACAAGTAATTAATTAAACACCAAAGTAAAATTTAACACCGTAGGCGTTGAGCTTGCTGACGCACCAACACCGAGCCACATTTAAAACGCGGTGGCAAGCCACTCGCCTACAAGTAATTAATTAAACATCAAAGTAAACTTTAACACAGTAGGCGTTGAGCTTGCTGACGCACCAACACCACGCCACATTTTGAAACGCGGTGGCAAGCCACTCGCCTACAAGTAAGTAATTAATTAGACACCAGAGTAAAATTTAACACCCGTAGGCGTTAAGCTTGCTGACGCAAAACACCACAACACATTTTAAAACGCGGTGGCAAGCCACTTGTCTACAAGTAATTAATTAAACATCAGAGTAAAATTTAACACCCGTAGGCGTTAAGCTTGCTGACGCACAAAGAGAAGACAATGAGGGTAAATGCCATGGGCTTCGAGCAACGCGCTCCTAGTCACTTCCCTAGCACCTAGCCCCTTTATCCTTGATCTTTAACCTTTTACTCCCCCTCAAAAAAAAACGGCGGCCTCAGCCACCGTTTTATCAGCAAACCATTTAAAATTTGATTACCAAATTTTTACCCGGTCAGCAGGTTTAATATACATTTTATCGCCTTCTTTTACGTCAAACGCTTGATAAAACTCAGGCATATTCGACAAGATACCGATCACGCGGTAATGGCTTGGTGAATGCGGATCTGTCATTAGGCGGTTACGTAGCTCTTCGTCACGGTATTTACGACGCCAAATTTGCGACCAACCCATAAAGAAGCGCTGATCACCGGTATAACCATCAATGACTGGCGCTTTATCGCCACCTAGCGATAGCTGATAAGCAGTGAAAGCAACCGTTAGGCCACCTAAATCGCCAATATTCTCACCTAAGGTCAATTGACCATTAACACTGGCATCTGCAAATGGTTGATACTCGTTATACTGTGCAACTAACTGACCAGTGCGCTCTTCAAACTGTTTAAGGTCTGACTCGCTCCACCAATCACGTAAATTACCATCACCATCATACTTAGCACCTTGGTCATCAAAACCATGCCCTAACTCGTGACCAATTACCGCACCAATTGCACCGTAGTTAACCGCATCATCAGCTTCTAAGTTAAAAAATGGTGGTTGTAAAATTGCCGCAGGAAATACAATTTCGTTATTCACCGGGTTATAGTAAGCATTTACTGTTTGTGGTGTCATATGCCATTCAGAACGATCCACTGGCTTACCTAGCTTGTCAATCATATCGGCATAAGCCCATTCACTATGGCGAATATAGTTACCAACTAAATCATCCGCATTAATGCTTAACTGTGAATAGTCTTTCCAGTTATCTGGGTAGCCAATTTTTGGGGTAAATTTGTCGAGCTTTTCTTTCGCAGCAAGCTTGGTTTCAGGGCTCATCCACTCAAGATTTTCAATCGCAACGCCATAGCCTTTGATCACGTTATCAACTAACTCTTCCATGCGCGCTTTTGCTTCTGGCGGGAAATTGTCTTTAACGTACACTTTTCCTAAAATTTCACCTAACACTTCATTTGATGCATCAACGGCTTGTTTCCAAAGCGGAGTTTGCTCTTTTACGCCGCGTAATGTGGTGCTGTAAAAGTTAAAGTTTAAATCAACCAGATCTTTATCTAATATACCTGCGTAGTTACTTACTAAATGAAATTTAAGGTATTGTTGCCACGTTTCAAGGTCTGTTGCTTTATAAATATCGGCAAACTTTTCAAAGTAGCTAGGCTGACTGACGATAATATCTTGTACATTTACACCAGACGCTTTGAAGTATTCAGCAAGGTCAAACTCACCAGTTAGCTTACTTGCATCACTTACGCTCATTTTGTTATAAGACTTTGTAGCATCACGACTTTCAACACGCGTCCACTGTGCATCAGCAATACTGGTTTCAAGTGCAATAATTGCTTTAGCAGCTTCATCGGCTTTTTCTACACCTGCGCGTTTTAGAACGTCAGCAATGTAAACTTGGTACGCGGCACGAATTTTAGTGAACTTTTCGTCGTCTTTTAAGTAATAATCACGATCAGGTAAGCCAAGGCCTGATTGATACGCATATAATGCATTTTCACTCGAGTTCTTAGCGTCATTATTTACATACCAACCAAATGGCACCGCGCCACCTTGAATACGTATTTGCGCCATAAGTGTAACTAAATCAGACTTATTTTTAACACCATCAATAGCAGTTAACGGACCATTTAGCGGTGTTATACCTAATTCATCACGCTTGGCTTCATTCATGTAACTCTTAAAGAACGCACCTAGCTTATATTCATCAGTTCCGGCTTTAGCAGCTGTATTAGCAGCCGCTTGTTCAAGCACTGTTTTCATTGCGGCTTGAGAGTCGTCATACAATTGTGAGAATGAACCGTAATTTGATTTATCGCCAGGGATCTCAGTCGTCGCCAACCATTGACCATTAATGTGATAATAAAAATCATCCTGTGCACGGACCGACTTATCTATATTTGCTAATTCAATACCTGAATTTAACTGCTCTACTGGTGCGCTAACCACCGTGGCCTCAGGCGCTTTTGTTGATTCTTGTTTTTCGCCACAACCGACTAATCCCAAAGCAAGTGCAATACTTGCCGCAGTTAGAGTTACTTTTTTCATGACTATCTCATTTGTTAGTTATCGTTTAAATATTCACCACTCAAATAAAGTACTTCGATAGAATATTCGCTATTTCCATATTAAACTTGTTCAGTGCAACAATAAACCGATGAACCAAAACAAGCGCTTTTAATATGTAACAAAGTTTGTAAGCGAGGGTTTATCACTCGCAATTTTAAGTTCACCACCGAGCAATGAAAGATATAGGTTAAAGGCAGAGACTAGCTCCATCTAACATCTAAATACAAAAGCGCGGCATAAAACCACACCTACAAGCAATTAATTAGACATCAAAGTAAATTTAACACCGAGACAAACTTTAACACCCATAGGCGTTAAGCTTGCTGACGCAAAAACACTACATTTCAAAACGCGGTGGCAAGCCACTCGCCTACAAGTAATTAATTAAACATCAGAGTAAAATTTAACACCGAGATAAACTTTAACACCCGTAGGCGTTAAGCTTGCTGACGCACAAACACCACACCACATTTTGAAACGCGGTGGCAAGCCACTCGCCTACAAGTAATTAATTAAACATCAGAGTAAAATTTAACACCGAGATAAACTTTAACACCCGTAGGCGTTAAGCTTGCTGACGCAAAACACCACAACACATTTTAAAACGCGGTGGCAAGCCACTTGTCTACAAGTAATTAATTAAACATCAGAGTAAAATTTAACACCCGTAGGCGTTGAGCTTGCTTGCATATTCTCACCAGCTTTGATCACCCAATGGCATTAACTTTGATCGCTTATTCTCATTAAGCTTTGATCACGAAAATTACGCGATAATGATCACTTTTGTGTTCTTAATGATTTTGCCGATCA
>NZ_JACJDT010000074.1:0-10245 GCF_014163675.1 Pseudoalteromonas sp. SR44-5 | reverse complement strand
ACCTAGAACCTAGAACCTAGAACCTAGAACCTAGAACCTAGAACCTAGAGGGAATTTTATGAAACTTGAAGATATCCGTCGTGAGTATTTGCAAGATGCTCTGAGCGAAGAGAATTTACTTGATGATCCATTCAAGCAATTTGAAACCTGGCTTGAGCACGCGGTAGCAAGTAAACTGCCCGATCCAACGGCGATGGTGGTGGCAACGGTTGATGAAACCGGTCAGCCTTCGCAACGTATTGTGTTGTTAAAGCATCTTGATGATAACGGGTTTGTGTTTTTTACCAATACCGGCTCGCGTAAAGCACAAGAGCTTAAAGGCAATAATAAAATCTCTTTGCATTTTCCGTGGCACCATATGGAGCGCCAAGTGATTGTTTATGGTGAAGCACAACCACTGCCAACTTCAGCGGTTGCCAAGTACTTTTTGTCACGTCCCAAAGAAAGCCAGTTAGCTGCATGGGCTTCAAAGCAAAGCCGTCCTGTATCATCGCGTAAAGTGTTGATGGAAACTTTTGCTAATATGAAAACCAAGTTTGCTAAAGGCGAAATACCATTGCCAGATTTTTGGGGGGGATACTGTGTTGTGCCAACAAAAATTGAGTTTTGGCAAGGTGGTGCACACCGCCTGCATGACCGTTTTATATATCAGCGTCAAGCTGATAATAGCTGGCAAATTACACGTTTAAACCCATAGTTTATTATGGCGTTTATTGATTCCCACTGCCATTTAGATTTTACTGAATTTGATGCCACCCGCACCAAGCTAATTCAGCAATGTCAGCAGCTGGGGATCGAAAAATTGATCGTGCCGGGGATCACTTTGGCACAATCTCTTTCTTTATGCGCTTTTGCTAAACAGCATTCTGTAGTGCACATCGGTGCAGGTTTACATCCTTACTTTTTAGCAGAATATCACCATAGTCATTTAGCCAAACTGACTGATTTTACTGTGCAACATCACCAGCAATTGATTGCTATTGGCGAGTGTGGCATTGACCGCAGTATTGACGATATTGTTTTGCAAACTCAGATATTTGAGCACCATATCGACCTTGCTAATCAGCTTGAATTGCCATTGATTGTGCATCATCGACAAAGCCATGACCTTATTGCACAGTCATTTAAGCGCTGTAAGCCAAAATATGGTGGTGTTATACATGCTTTTTCAGGCTCATTACAACAAGCACAGTATTATATTAAACAGGGTTTTAAACTCGGGGTGGGCGGGGTGATCACTTATCAGCGAGCACAAAAAACACGTTCCGTTGTTGCTCACATAGCACCTGAACACTTACTACTTGAAACAGATGCACCTGCAATGCCGTTAGCGGGCTTTCAAGGGCAAATAAACACGCCGTTACAGTTACCCCTAGTGTTTGAGCAGTTATGTCAATTAAAGCAGATCACAACACCTTATAAGGCTGGTTTTCAAAAGCAGCTTTATGATTCGTGCTCAGAACTTTTTCGGATATAACGATTTACTTGCCAGCGCTTTAAACCACGGCCTAATTGCCAAGTAAAAATGCAGGTTATCACTAGCATTAGTAATACTTGGCGGCCTAAGTCATGAAAGCTGCTATGACTGGTTGCTACTGCTGAGCGGGTCAAGTAAGTTATTGCAACAAATCCTAGTGGGCGATCGTCATCACTGATTATCGGTTCAACAAACGGGGTTTTAAGTTTACTAATACCCGGAGTGGAGTTGGGCAGCTTACCTAAAATATGGTGAGCTTGCCAATTATCACTACTGGCGATAAGTATGCCTTGCTGATCATAAATCGTTGCAGCCAGTACAAATTCATCTTTGCTTATGCTGTTACATAAGGCTGTTAATTCAGGTTTGTTTTTTTCAAGTAGCGGCGTTTTGGCATTGAGAGCCATAAAACGAGTTAAGCTTTTTGCTGTGCTGTCGGCACTATCATAAAGCAACTGGTGGCTTTGAAAACTACCATTAACAGCAACCCAAGTCAGCAATACAAAGCATGCCGCAGCAATACTTAATCGCACTAGGCGTTGCCTAAGAGATGCTGAAATAGGGTTTTTAAGATGGTTATTTTTCATAGTCACCGTTTACGCTGCTGACAGCTTTTGTTTTTGATGTTACAACTAAGCGTAACTATAACCTTAAATCCCCCTTTATGGCGAATTAATACCAATCGACTTAAATATTTAGCCTTTCTAGCGTGCTAAATAAAGCGCTAACGGCGTTGTAAGTTTTTTATGTAGAACAACTACATATAAAATTTATGCCTTGTTATCACTTTATTTATCCGTCGCTATAAATGACCAATAACCTAACCCGATTGGTATAATTGTTATTTTACAGGGGAGACATTAGTATCATTTTTGGAGTTATCATGACATTGGAGCGCTTTGCGAGCCTTTCATCAGAGCAGTTATCGGCACAGTTGTCGTTAGGTATGTGGTATCACTATCAAGATGCTTTATTAGTACCAACAAGCTTACCAACTAATCCGCAAGGAATGTTTAGTATTGCTTTTGCAGGGGACTTTAGCGGCCAACAACTAGCTAATATAATTAACTTTTTAGCTCAGCAGCAGTTTATTGTCAGTGCATTTTGTCGTTATCAACCAGAGCCAAACTTAAGCCCCGCACTGTGTTTTTACAGCGAGACACTAAGTCCAAGCATTAATCCTTTGGTACTGAATGAATTTGCTCATCCATTGGGATTTCAACTTGTACAAGTTAGTAAGCCACCGATTTTAACTAAGCCCGGTTTATTAGTCATGGATATGGACTCAACCGCCATTACGATTGAATGTATTGACGAAATCGCAAGGCTTGCTGATGTATATGATGATGTCGCTGCGGTAACCGCACAAGCGATGGCTGGTAAGTTAGATTTTAGTGAAAGCTTACATCAACGAGTCGCTAAACTTGCGGGTATTGAGCAAAGCTTAATTGATGAACTAAAAAATAGTTTACCATTAATGCCAGGGATCAAAGCGCTATGCCAAGTGCTAAAGCAGCATAATTGGTATTTAGCCATTGCCTCAGGTGGCTTTGTGCCGTTTGCTGAACAAGTGCAAAAACTGCTTGAACTAGACGAAGTACATGCCAATGTGTTGGAATTTAAAGATAATAAGTTAACGGGTAAAGTGCTAGGCACGATTGTTGATGCGCAGCAAAAAGCCGTGGTGTTGAGCCAATTACAGCAACGATTAAATTTACCTACGCAACAAACAGTGGCGATTGGTGATGGTGCGAATGATTTGACCATGATGGCTGCGGCAGGACTCGGTGTTGCCGTACACGGTAAACCTAAAGTTGTTGAACAAGCCCAAGCTGCAATTTGCCAAGGCTCGCTATTACAATTATTATATTTACTAACTATTCCTGTTGTTAAGTAACAGATTTAAGTTAGCCGTTTAAGCCAAATCTGTTTGCGCTTATTCATTTGTTCTACTAGTTCTGCGGTAAAGTCCAAATGACTAAGCGTTTCATCTGTTACATCAACCATGTCACCAACACCTGTGACTGCCCACAGTGCCTCTTCAAGATCTTTTGCTTTATGCAATGCATATTGGCTTACGTATTTTAGTTCGTTAGATAAATAATCAGTATCAGGGCGGCCAGTGCGTGAAATATAAATACGCATTATAAAGAGCAACTCAGATTTAAGACCTTTCTTTAAAAAGAGTAACTGTGGGGCATAATCTTCGCCAGCACTGCACTTGCTTTTTATAGCGTCTTCAATGGTTGATTTTTTAGGATCAAAACGAATAAATAAAGTGAAAGGTAACGGTGGATCTTGACGGCTGCGATCTTTTATAAGCGGTGTGATCACGTCATTGAGCTGCTCTGGCGATAAAAAAGCATCAATGCTGGTAGTATTATTAAGCAAGCCATAGTTTTGTAAAATGATATGCAATGGGCTAGGGTACAAGCCTTGACCGATAGCTCCTGTTTTAAAATGTGTAGCTTCTTTATGTAAATAAAACGGAAATTGACAAACACTTTTAGTTACCATATTTCGCAGCGCTGTCGATAATCCTGGCACCTTTGGCGCTTCTTCAGATACTTTTAATTTATCTTTATTATTTTCAATTAATTGCGTAAAAAACTTTACCCCTTCGTGTGGGTTATCAGCAATACGTAAGGCTTTTAAGTTGATAGTGGTGAACGATTTACTGACCGCCATCACTTCGTACTTTAATTTACTCAGCGTGTGCTTCTTGGTTATTTTTTGCAGCTCAGGCAAGCTTAATTCAACAACTTCACCTTTTTGAAAAGTAACCGGTTGGTCACACTCAATTTGCAAACCCATCACCGAAAAATCACGACTATGAGCGGTATGTGTTTGCTCATCCTGAGTTGTTAATACTACATCGGTTTTATACAAGTAGCGTTTATGTGAGCGCAGATTTACATACTCTAAATCAACGGTTTCAAGCTTTGGTGGGGTTTTATGTTTACCGTGACCAAAGCGCTTGAGCTGATTAACTATACTTTTATCGTAACTAAAGCTTTGGTAATGGGTTTGTTCAGCGTCTGTTCCTACAGCGGTTAAAATCACTAGATATTTTACGTCTTTGATCATTCCTTGCACGCGAGGTGTTGGTGGCTTGTTCAATTTTTCAATATCTTTGCCAGCGGTATTTGGCAAGCTCAACGGAATATATGAATCTTCAGGATGGCTTGGCATTAACTGTACTTTAAAGCATTGCCAGCTTTCTTTTTGACTACCAAAACCAAAAAATAATGCGCTTAATTGCGGCTCTGCAGTCAATTCAGTGCGTGTTGCTGAGTAATAATATACTTTTCCAGCAACCACATGCGTAAAGGTATATAAATACTCTTCTTTAACTGGGGCTGGGTTACTTAATAACTGAGCTAAGCGTTGCTGATTTAAAATGGTGTATAAACATGACAGCTTTCGCTCATCACAAAAATAACGCTGAATAAAGATATTGTTTTCAGTGGTCAGCACTAAACTTGGGTAGAGTTTATCGTTTTGCAAACTAAAAAAAGTAAATAACGAGGTAACACGGGGAATATAATACTGCTCATAGCCTTTTGAGACGACTGCATCTAAGGTGTTATCTAAATTTACTTTATAACGACGCTTATTGCCGTGAATAAAACTTTCTAAAAACTCATCAAATTTTTCGTTATTTTCTATAAAAGTACGTTTTAAGCGAATGTGATTAAATTCCGAAGAGATTTTCTCAACTGCAACAACTTCATATTGAATACCGTTTTTTAAACCTAATTCAAAATCTTGCTCAAGACCAACTAGGCGCAGTCCTAATAACTGCCCTTTTTTGACTTGATAGCGCGGTGAGAGCTTTATTTTTGCGCCACTTAAAGAGATATCTGAGGTGGTTGCTGCAATGGTGTTATCTTTGCTGAGTTCTACAGTGATTTTGATTGAATAGTTCATCCGTTCTTCACGGCGACTTTCATAAGAGGCAAATTTAATAACTTGGCAATCTAATTTTTGTTCATTCTGTAACTCAGGTTGCTTAGCTTGTTCAGCAGCTTTTTTTTGCATTACACGATGGTTATTATCGGTGTTCATTACTGCTTCGTAAACAGCAAGGGTATAACCACCATGACGTTCTATGGCTTGTTCAAATACCGCAATGGCGGTTTCATCCATAAAGTGTTGTTTGCCTTCATACTCATAAGGTTTAACTTGGCCTGTTACTTGGCCGCGTAAATCAATAAAGCGGGCGATAGGTTGTGACAAGCGCGACATTTCCATCTTGATCAAGAACTGCTCAGGTTTTGTTAAACCCGCTGTCTTCGATTTAAAGATCGTGTCAAATTTGGCATTACCTAAATATGATTTAAGCTCATCAACTAAACTTTCATATTTAAGCAGAGTGTCTTCAGTCATTTATAAAACCATCACCGTCTATTCTAAAAAGTTGGTATACTGCACATGTATTTACACACTCACTTGGTTGCTGGTTTGCAGCATGTGCGGTGTAATGAGTTACCATCTTTAATTTTTATTATTATGAGATTGCCAAATAAATGGCTCATTACTTTAGTTTATTAATCAAAAAAGCCTAAGCTCAAAAGATTAAGCAAAAAGTATGCCCTAAAGTAAAAGTGATAAACCTTGCTTTTTTATATATCTCGATTGTGGCGTTGAATTGCCTTATTGGCAAGGTCAATATTCAGCGCACCATAACGCAACAATAAATTAAAGATCATCCTAGTATGGACATAAATGATTTCAAAATGACGAAGGTAGGCAAAAGTTAATGGCAAAAGCGGCAAAAATAGAGTTTGTTTGCACCGAATGCGGAATGAACTACCAACGCTGGCAAGGACAGTGTCGCTGCGGCGCATGGAATACCTTAGCCGAATTTAAGCCCTCAGCAGGGCAAACTAAAAAAGCAGCAACGCGCAGCGTTGTTGGCGGCTATGCTGGTGGCGTTGGCGGTGGCTCGAAAAAAATTAATGACATCGCAACCACCGAAGCCGAAAAGCAACTAACCGGTATTGGTGAACTTGACCGAGTATTATCAGGTGGCGTGACTACAGGTTCTGTGAATATTATTTCTGGTGACCCCGGAGCAGGTAAAACGACTTTATTATCGGATTTAGTCGCGCGTATGTCACAGCGGATGCCATCACTTTACTGCACAGCAGAAGAGTCGTTATCGCAATTTAAAAACCGTGTTAATCGCTTAAAACTCGATTACAACCCAGACGAATTGTATTTGTTATCAGAAACCAGTGTTGAAACCATTATCGACGAGCTTGAAAAAAATAACATCAAGTTTGCAGTAATCGATTCTATTCAAGCGGTTGTTACTGATACCGCAAACGGCAGCCCAGGCTCACCGTCACAAGTTAAAAGTGCCGCGCAAGCGCTTACACAGTACTGCAAGCAAAATGACGTCACTATGTTTATTATTGCCCACGTAAATAAAAATAATGAAATAGCGGGGCCGCAAACTTTAGTGCATATTGTTGATGCGTTATTACATATCGACACGAACGATGGGCAAATACGTACCTTGCGCGCCAATAAAAACCGCTTTGGTGACATTGATACTGTGGGCATTTTTAGAATGTGCGAACGCGGTATGTTAAGTGTTGATAACCCCAGTGAAATATTTTTATCGGGATCAAGTACCGACTCACCCGGTTCAACCATTACTTGTATTCGAAAAGGTAACCGCAACTTGTTGCTCGAAATACAATGTTTAACCACCGAAACCGAGGCGGAGTTTCCACAGCGAGTGTGCGTAGGTTTAAATATGAACCGAATAAAAATGCTCACTGGTATTTTACGCAAGCACACTAAAACCAAAATCTTTCATGATACGTTTTTTAATATTGTTGGCGGGCTGAGAATTGATGAAACCGAAACCTGTATCGATTTAGCCTTAGTGACTGCCTTACTCAGTAGCTTAAATGAGTTTGTTGTACCGCGTACCACCTGCATAATGGGGGAGCTGAGTTTAAACGGTGACGTACGGCCAATCGACAGTGGCGTGCCACGCGTTAAAGAAGCTGCCCAACATGGTTTTACCGAAATATTTATTCCATTTCGTAATTACCATAAATCAATGGAAGGGCTGGGCGCTAAAATAACCCCAGTTAAAACAGTGCATGAACTGCTAAGTTTAATTAATTAGCCACGCTCAAAAAAAGTGCAAATCAATTTGCACTTACTTATGCTAGGCCTTATCAAAGGTATTATTGAATGATACGCTTAGCAAAATCTTAAGTCTAAAGCCGTTAGAGACTAAGCTAAATAACAACGGTGATAATAGAAATTGTAATAAGGAAATAGAATGAAAAAACTCGCAATTGTTGCTGTTGTTGTCGTTGCGGCTATCGGTGGTGTTAGCTATGCAAATCATGCACTGACTCAAGAAGTTAAAGTAGAAGTTGATCGTCAGCTTGCATTAATGAGCCAGCAAATGGGTGTAACAGCCAGTTATGAAGATATTTCGGCCAGCGTGCTTGGGCAAAGTGTTGAAATATCAAATATGCAAATCACTGGGTTTGATCAGCAGCCGGTTGCTAATATTGCGAGCATTGAAGTGGCGGGATACGAAGTAGATAAAATTGCTCCTCGTACCGAGTTGAGCATAAAAAACTTTACCTTCAGTGAGCATTTTTTAGCGCAGTTACCACCAGACGCTAACAATAAACTCGCTGCTGCTAGTTATGATCTTCATACATTGATGAACTATGATGAAAAATCAGGTGATAGTGATATCGACTTTGCGCTTAATGCTAAAAATATTGTAGGCCTTAATTTTAACCTCGGTCTAGCAAAATCAACCGCACTGATGAATGCTTCATTGGCGCTGAGCAAAATGCAGCAACAACTAGGTAGTCAACAGCCGACTTTAGAGCAGCAATTACAGCAACAAACCCTACTAATGGAGGCGCTTGCAGAGCTTGAACCACGCAGCATCGAAATTGCCCTCAATAACGAAGGTGAATTTAAAGCACTCGTTGAACAAACGCTTGAAAAGCAAGGTATGACGCTGGAGCAAATGCAGCAAATGGTCAACATGCAGCTACAACAAGCGCCAGTCAGCGAGGAACTGAGTGAAGCGATTAAAAACTTCACGCAAGGTTTAAGCTCATTAACCGTGTCAGCAAGCTTGCCAGAAGGGCAAGCCATGACCGAAATTAACCAACAGATCTTCACCCTAATGGGGCAACCAGAAGAACTGGCAGAGTTTATAAATTTAAAAGCGAAGGGCGAATAGCTCGTAGAGCTATAAGTTGTAAGTCTTAAGCGGTAAGTTTAAGACAAAATACAGTTTTGAGTTATTTTAAAGCGCGAGCATTGCTCGCGCTTTGTTGTTGGGTGATTTTAGTGATTAGGAGCTAGGTTTTAGGCGTTAGGTGCTAGGAAAAACCAGAGCAGGCCAGCGTTGAACTTATCATCGTAGGTTGTGGTTCATAGCAACGAAACTCAACGGTGAAAATTAAAGTTTAGAGATTGTTTCAAGTGGGAAACTGACGTTGATATAGGTTTAGGATAATAACTCATTGAATAATCAAGCTGTTGTTTGCTCCCATATTCAGGAAAATGAGCGACACGCGTGTCTTTATCTGCTTTATTTTCCTGTATTCATAAACAGTTTTGAGTTTTTTAACAACTCGCGGGTTTATTTCTTGTGATTTACAGCAACAAAAAAACAACAAAGATAAATCCCTTGATTTACATTTAGATACAGAGTTAGACTGAAAGTATTAAAAAACTCAAAGGATTTTCTGTCTGCAACTTGTGGGTTTAGATCCTTTGAATAAACTGTTAAATGCTAAATCAGCTTCATCATATTTCCATAACCAAGGAGTAGGAAATTGAATAAGACAAAATTTGAATTAATTGATATAGCCAAAGCTGGCGCTAGCTTAGTTATTGATGGGAAAAAATTCACTAAGTTTGAAATTATTGATATTGCTAAAGTTATTCTGGATGGGTGCACCATCGAAGTGCAAAATTGTCATAGTAAAACTAAGTATGAATTAATAGATATAGCTAAGGTAGCCAAGGCTGGAAAAATAATTTTCAGTTAATAATTTAATAAAATTTGGAGTTTAATGATGGCAAAACGTGAAAGTCGTTCAGTTTCAGGGACTATGGAGCTTGATTATGAATGGGAAGAAACAAGTAGTGGGCACATAGAAACTGAATCTTCGATAACCTTGTCAGGTAATGGATCGAATGTGGTTTTGAAAGAAAGTAACAGTACAAAAAACTTTATTAAAAGTAATGAATCACATAGTTCAAGTAATGAGTATAAGATTTCAACGTCTTTGCTCATATCTTTGATCAAAGAGCATGGTAATCGATAACAGCATTTAACAAGCCCATCCAAGCGACCGCCTACGGCGGCGCTTGATGGGGGCGTTGAGGCTGTATAATTACTCTTTTTAGGAACTGATTCTACGCATTTGGCTTGATTTTTTTTTAACCTTGAATCCATTTGGTTACTGTGATCTAATAGATATTATTCACCCACGGTAAATTGTTATGGCTCTTTCATTAGGTAAGGAGTCAAGCCTGACTTATCTTGCCAAAATAAATTCATTCCAATCAATTTCGCTGAATAAATTGACCTTACGCGGTCAAACGAAAGTGAATGCTTTCACTTCATACTGCGGCAACTGTATTGCTTAGTTCATAATATAGAAAAGCTGCAAAACACGATGCATTAATAAAGGTAAGCTGCTACCTCTCCAAATAAGCCACTTAAACACCTGTCATACCTTCCAAAACGCCCATTA
>NZ_JACJDT010000073.1:0-11390 GCF_014163675.1 Pseudoalteromonas sp. SR44-5 | reverse complement strand
CGTTGGTCAGGAAAGTCACGAGATTGGTCAATGATAAACGAAGTAAATTTGAATCCTGAGAAAAAAGAAGAAATGCGGGCGGCATAAAATTTAACTTGAGGCGACAACTAACTTGAAAAACTCCGACCTTAAACCTTAAACCTTAAACCTTAACCCGCTGACCAATAGACAATACTGAAGCAACATCGTGAGGTATTGATAAGCTTACCCTAAGCTCAGAGAGTTGAGCAAAAGTACCAATCTTATCTCCCTTTTTAACAAAGTCGCCTTGGTAAGCGCTCTTTTCTAAAACGACGTAGTTTTCTTTAGATTGAAATTTACAACGTTCTAAATTTTTTTTTGCGAGTTCTAGGTTGCTTGTTGCAATTAAAATATTAGCTTTAGCTATTTCTAATTGAGGCTTTCGCAACATTAATGATTCTTGTAGTTTTAAATTAGGGCTGTCTTTTTTAGGTCTAACCCTTTTGTATTCACTTTTCGAAAAGCGTTGCTCACCGAGCTCAAGCTTTAAGTTAGCTTCTGCTACTTTAAGCTCTCCCAATCGAGCTTGTAGCTGGTTTTTATAGTCCTCATCATCAATATGATAAATAGTTTCACTCCTATTTACTCGACTACCAACTTCAAAATTATTATTAAGGAATAAAATTTCACCTTCGACTTGTGCAAATAAAGTTAGAATATTTGGTGTTTCTATTCGGCCATAAGCTTGATAACTGGGTGTAAATTCTTGAGGTTTAGCCTTTAATATATTGACTACTAAAGCTTTGTTATTACTGGATGATAAAGGCAGTTTTGGAGGTGTTGCCAAAATAATTAATGCACAAATTGCTACGCTAAAAGTAATAAGAACAGTGATTATTTTCACTTTATTGACTTGCATTTCTAGTCCCTAATTTTATTGAGAAGGAAGTTGTTTTTTCTTTCGTTAGAATTTTTAGTAAATACAAACCTATTAGCTAAAAGGTAGTTACTTACCAAACCGGCCATAATTCCTAAGCAAAAAGCGAAGTGAATTAAGAAAAGCTCTTTGGCTATCCAAAAAACTATTAAATTGATTACGCCAGATAAATGAGCTGCGAACATGTGCTTACTCCATTGTTTTACAGCGCTTTCATAAGCCTGGTTATTGAAGGTGTAAACTCTATTACCTAACCATGTTGTGCTAGCTGCTAGCCAAAATGCTATTGCGCGTGCGGTTATAATTGAATCGATATGATTTACTAAAATAAAAAAAATAAAACTATCAACAATGAACCCTGCACCTCCTACAAAACAAAATTTTTTTAGTTGCTGCATTATTAAGCATTAAATAATTAATCGTAGAGCCATTATTAATTAGAAGATGTCTATAAATTGTCTTGATGCATTGACTTTTTATAGACTCAGGTTGTTTTAAGCTTGCTTTGTAAAATTATTGGAGAGCTTAATGAAACTGGTCGAACACCCTAAGTCTGTTAATGAAGATATAACGCTGAGCATCATAGTGCCTGTTTATAACGAGCAAGAAATGCTGCCTATCTTTAATCACCACCTATCGAAAGCTCTAAGCTTGTTATTAAACGAGCATGTGGAAGTCATTTATATTAATGATGGAAGTACTGACGATAGCTGGAATGCAATGTCAAATTTAACCAATCATTATGCCGATATTGAATGCATTAACTTAAGTCGTAACTTTGGTAAAGAAGCCGCGATGACCGCTGGTATAGATAATGCTAGAGGTGAAGCTATTATTTTATTGGATGCTGATTTACAAGATCCACCTGAACTTATTCCTAAAATGCTAAATGCATGGAAACAAGGTTTTGATGTTGTAAATATGAAACGGTCATCCCGCTTAGGTGAGTCACGCTTAAAACGTTGGAGCGCTCACATTTATTACAGGTTACTTGACCATTTATCTGAGGTTCCATTACAAAAGGACGTAGGTGATTTTAGGCTATTAAGTAGAAGAGTTGTTGATGATATAAAGAAATTATCAGAAAGAAGCCGCTATATGAAAGGAATTCTTTCATGGCCAGGATATAAGCAAACAACAATTAGTTTTGAGCGTCCTGAACGCGTTGCAGGAGAGACAAAGTGGTCTTTCTTTCAGCTGGTAAAGTTAGGCCTATCTGGCATTACAGCTTTTAGTGTAAAGCCTTTACAAATATCGACCTGGGTCGGCACTTTAATATCTACATCCGCATTTTTTTATGGCTTATGGGTTGTTGCCAAGACTCTATTCTTTGGAGAAACCGTTGCGGGTTACCCTTCGATAATGTTGACCCAGTTATTCTTAGGGGGAGTTCAACTGATAGCTATAGGCGTCTTAGGTGAATATATTGGACGTATTTATGCTGAGACCAAAGGGCGTCCTATATATTTAATAATGGATAAACAAAGCCAAAAGAGTCAGAACGGCATGGTGAAAAAACATGGCTGATAAAATAAATTCTACAGTATATTGGGCTTTAGCAATTATTATTTCCTTGATCGCTATAAGGCTTGTCTCACTAGGACTTTTCCCTCTCTACGATACAACTGAGGCTAGGTATGGGGAAATGGCTCGTATCATGGTAGAAACTCGTAACTGGGTTACCCCTCAGTTTGATTACGACGTGCCATTTTGGGGGAAACCTCCAATTCAAACCTGGCTGAGTGCCATTAGTTTTAATTTTTTAGGTATAAATGAGTTTACTGCTCGTTTACCTCACTTATTGTGTGGTTTATTAACCTGTTACTTGGTCTTTCGATTCACATTATCCCTGACGAATTTAAGTAAAAGTGTTTTATCTATATTGGTGCTAGTTTCTAGCTTAGGGTTTATCGTTGCTATTGGCATGGTTATGACGGATAGTGCTTTGCTTCTTGCTTATACCCTTGCAATGTTTAGCTATTGGCAATGCTATGCTCAAAAAAACCAACTTTATGGCTATTTATTTTTTGTCTCTTTAGCGCTCGGTATGCTAATTAAAGGACCTGTTGCTGTCGTGCTTATAGGGATTTCACTCGTTGTTTGGAGCGCTTGGCAAGGCTGCTTTAAAGTAGCTATAAGACGCTTGCCTTGGGTAAGTGGGATGTTCGTTTTTTTAGGTCTAACTTTACCTTGGTACATTCTAGCCGAAATACGTACTCCGGGCTTTTTAGAATATTTTATAGTTGGTGAACATATTCAGCGATTCCTTGTATCTGGATGGGAAGGCGATCTTTATGGCACAGCGCACGTTAAACCTAGAGGTACAATTTGGTTTTATTGGTTACTGTGCGCAAGCCCTTGGTCATTTTTAGCTTTAGGACTACTATTCAAAAAAGAAAATATTAAAAAAGCACTTAGAAAAGAACCCGACCAGCCAAATATAAATAAGTACCTTATTTGTTGGGTGATTTCGCCACTATTACTATTTACTTTAGCTGGTAATGTGTTGCCAATCTATGTGCTACCTGGTTTTAGTGCATTAGCTATACTGATAGCCTTAAACATAAAATTTACTAAGCTATGCAATTACTTGGCTTTATTTACGGTTTTAACCTTAATAGCTATGTTAAGTGCACTGCTAAAGGGTGCATGGGAGCACAAAAGCGAACATAAGCTACTCGAATTACATCAAAAATCGTTTAAAGAAGCCCCTTTGTATTATTGGAATAAACGCCCATTTAGTGGACAGTTTTATTCAAATGGTAGAGCTAAACAAATAAATGAAAAAGCATATTTACGAGACTTAGTTAACAGTAGTGGAAAAATATATATTGCTATAAAGCAGGACGAGTTTATTATTTTTAAAGATTTATTTGACGCTCATTGTGTTGTTGAAGAAAAATCCACTGTACGTTACCTATTAGTATGCAACGATAAATTTGCAAATAAGGTGTCTATTGAAAATTCTACTGATTGAAGATTGTCATACTGTTGCCGAAGTTATATTTGATTACTTTGAAGGTTCAGAGTTTGAATTAGACTTTGCAGCGACAGGCACGTTAGGTCTTGCATTAGCTCAGTCAAACAACTTTGACTGTATTATTTTAGATATAATGCTTCCCGGTATTGATGGTATAACAGTATGTCATCGGCTTAGAGCTGAAGGATATGATACTCCTATCATAATGCTTACGGCCAGAGATACCGATAGTGACATGTTACAAGGGCTCAAAATAGGAGCTGATGACTATATAGTCAAACCTTTTAATTTAGAACTTTTGGAAGCTAGAATAATAAATGCTGTTCGAAGGAGTTCAGGAAATGGCTTTGCAAAAACAGTTATTTTCGGTCCTGTTACAATTAATCTCAAAACTTGTCAGGTCTGGAGAGAAGGGAGTGAAATCAAACTGACCCCAACTTGTTTCAAAATTATGAAGCTTTTAATAACTAAAGCACCCAATGTAGTTTCTAGGCAAGAGATAGAGGATAGTATTTGGGGAGATGAGCTACCTGATAAAGACATACTTAGAAAACACATATACCAATTGAGACTCAAAATCGATAAGCCTTATGACAAAGATGTTATAGAAACTATACCTAAAACAGGATACAGATTGAGTGAGTGTAATGTTTAAAAGTAAACCAATTAGTCAAATAATTATAAAAGTATATCTATTGGGCGCTTTGATATTATTAGCCTTTTATGGATGCTTATTTTATTACACGGTGTTGTACACTGAAAATCAAGCCAGTGAACAGCGTTTGGCACTAAAAGCTCCCTATCACCTAAAACTTTTTCAAAAAAGCGAAAATACAAAAATAAAAATAGATCCGATATTAACAATCTATAATACGTATGAAATTTTACCAAAAAAAATTAAAGATAAAATTAACGTCGACTGGCTGGGTATCCAAAGTATTCATTTTGATGACGACAGTGAATTCACTGTATTTGCGCAAAAAATAAAAATTAATAATGATGAAATTACTGCTTATGCCATTGAGGATGTCGACCAAATAGAGTGGGACGATACATACTTTGCAATTTTCCAAATTATGATACTTTCTTCAGGTGTGATTTTATTCATTGGCTCTGCATTTTTTATTATTAAAATGGCAAAGCGGATAAGCTCTCCGTTTTCAGAGTTAGCTGAAATGCTTGAATATGATTCACATGAAGTTAGTAAACCTTTATCTGTTAATGGAAAATTATCTTTTGAGTTAGAAATGATGCTTGCTAGCATTAATAGCTATCGTAAGCGAATATATTCTGCATTTATTAGGGAGCAAACTTTTACTAGGTATATTAGTCATGAACTACGTACTCCTATGACGGTGATTCGAGGCGGTGTAAGTGTTTTAAGACGAGCAAATAATGATAAGACTACAAAGCAATTAACTAGAATAGATGATGCTGTAATAGAAATGGAGCAGTTAACTCATATTTTCCTATTACTTGCTAGAGACGAAGTTTCAAATACCAGTAACGTTTCAATATCAGACACGTTTATCGACAAAATAGTTAAGAACTTTTCCCCTACTATCAAAGCAAATCAAGTAAATTTCCATTATGACATACAGAATGAATTTTCATTACATGCGCACCCATTACTATTTTCAGCAGTAGTATGTAACTTATTAAAAAATGCTATTAATTGCAGTATTGAAGGTAGTGTAAATTTATTTATTTCTGAACAAAGAATAGATGTTATTGATGATGGATTAGGCCTAAATGAACAACCTCGCGGCTATGAAGGGTTTGGTATAGGCCTCAAAATTGTTCAAGATATATGTGAAAAATACCAGTGGACATTTAACATATCAAATAATATGGAAAAGGGCTGCACCGCTTCAGTGATTTTTAAAACTTAGGGGATTAAATTTATGCTAATCCACCCTCATAGCTTAGTTCTTAAGGAACACAGATCGTGTGACTTCCTATTTTAAAACGGCACATGTCATTATTTTTTTCAATGGATTGCCGCTTACAATTTACCGCTAGTAGCTTAAGTACACGGTGTACCTTACGATTACACTGTGTTTGCTCTATGCAATCCAGAATATCATCCAGCCAAAGATAACTGCACTTACTCGCTCTAAATGTCGAGATCGCACACTTAAATATCGTCGCTGCACTATGGCAGATAAACCGCTTGATAAGTGTTTGCAGTATGCTCAGCCAAACCAGCGATTCTGCAATGTGTGGGTCTCTTGTGATGAATCCCTTAAGGTTATTCCATGACTTTAGCTCTTTGAAAAGTAACTCGATTTGCCAACGAGTCGCGTATATATCGAGTAACTCATCAAAGTTAAACTGTGTTTCTTTTAAATTAGTAACAAGGAAAACAGGGCGTTTTTCATCGGGTAGATAAATAAGCCTGTACTCGGGTCCATTTTTCTTCCAGCGTACTGTTAACTCAAGTGGCTGACTAGCACGCTTTTTGAGCAATGTTTTGAGTTTAATATGCTTTTCTTTAAGCTCTACGCCCGCGCAATAAGCAGATGTGACGGTTGGGTTGATGTTTTTATTCGCTCTAACCAAAAAGTAGCCGCCATCTTGAGATACTTGCTCAAAGTAATCTAAATCAAAATACCCTGCATCAGCAAGTAATAACGTATCTCCAAGTGTGTGACTACCCGGTAAAAAGGCTCGCTCGGTTTCAACATCAGGACGGATATCTATTTCACAAGGCTGTTCGTTAAATAGGTCATAAGTAAGATGTAACTCAATTGCGGCAGGACTTATCGCAGTAAAGCGACCAGCAAAAACCGGAGCTAATTCATCATGTAGAGCAAATGAAGAGCCATCTTGCAATAACACTCGCAATATTCCTCGCTGGGTAAAAAAGGTTTTATCCAGCGTGTTTACAGTCAATTTAGACATCGCTTGAATAACGAGTTCACGGACTAGCTCAGTCAAGGTAGGTTTTCGAATTTGATTATGAAAAGGTTTATAACTTATCGTGCAATTGGCCTGCGTTCGCAGGTTCTGATGGATATCTGACAAGTTAGCGTCTTGCAGGCAAGATAAGCTTTTGAACACAGCTTTGAGCAGAGAAACGATCGACAGGCAACGGTGTCGAACTTGAAATCCGGAGGTTTTTGCAAGCTCAATGAGGTGTTTTTCTGAGATAAGGGCTTTTAATTGATTTGAAACTTGGTTAATCTGCATGTGAACTCTGTTTTTGGTCATGTTTTTATTGGCGTAACTATTTGATCATTAACAGAGTTCAACTTCAAGTTTTCTTAAGATCCAACCTATGAAATATCCTTAGTACAATTATAGGTTAGATACTAAGAAAATCTTAGCATAATATAATTTATAGCTAAGGTTCAAATAGAAACTCCAATACCTCTAATGAAGTTCTGTCTTTAGATTAATCCGATCAAAGGGAGGAGCGTCCAACTTAATTAACATAGTCTAAGAAAGCAGGTTGATGCAATTGAGCTACTCGATTATCCTCTTCTGCAAGGCTGGGTCTGTGATTGTGCAAATATCAGTCCTTCCCATCATGCGATAGCGATTTTTGGCTATCCATCTGTAAAGTTTATTTTGCATCGAAATAGGTAATATCCTCAAAACTGTCAATAAACTCCCTAACCCGCCAAGCCGCTCACCCACTTTGATAATCGCTTCCATTGAATAGTAGGGTTTACCATTTTCTAGATATAACCAACTTTCAGGATTATCAGGAGATAGTCCGTAGTGGCGTAAAACACTACTTCCAAGTAGGCTACCAACTGGGCAAATCAGAAACTCCTCATCTTTGTCAAGTTTGGCAATCAGGCGGGCGCCTTTAGAGCATGCACCACAGGTCCCATCAACAAAAACTATGCAGCCAGAATCTTTAAATTTAGGCACTTCAGGTGACTCCCTGTGAGACCAAGCTTTCAATTTAGTCATGTTATTAAGCTTATTGCAGATGTTATGACTGCGGGGCTAATAAACAATATAAGTACAGACATCATATACAGACTGAATAGGTGGATATTCAGGAAAATCATAAAGCTCAAATGCATTAACATCGCTCCGCCGACAAACCAAGGACTCAACTCTGTGATCCATAGACCAGGTGCCAGTAATAGCTCAAAGATAAGAACTCCCCAGGTCATTATCTGAACCAAAGATTTCTTGAGTAAAAAGTTAGGAAACTTAAACAGTCGATACATATCATTGGACACAGCGTAATAAATAGCTGTACCTTCTCGCCAAGTTTTACCTTTCAATTTCCAATACATGGTATTGAAGTATATAAAACACAGCTGGATCTGCATCAATCTTTGTGCCCAAGGAGCCTGCTCGGCAGGAGAGTTATTTAAGTTTTCGGGTAGATTAAATAGCAGAGCATCGAGTGACAGCGTATTTCCGCATGGTGTAAAAATAAGCAAGAAACACATCACTTTTGCCACAGCATCGCCTCCATTCGTTAAATGATCGGTACGACTTACAATTGAACGCGTGGTAATATATGCGAGTACGGCACTCAGCGGTGTTAAAAAACCTATAATCAACATGATGATGGCAGTGAGGTGAACAGCCATAATGAGCTGTGCAGACCTCATTGTTCCCGGTAAATACAAGAACAAAGACATTGATACGCCACCTGCTCGTTTAACATATCTATTATATTCAGTCAGGCCTGCTGGCCCCAAATAAAGCTCTGCTCGGTTTTGCAAATATATGGCATCAGTCAATAACACGCAGCCAAAAATAATGCGAAATACCGCGATCGGATAAACAGAGATTGGAGCAAAGAAAAAATTGTTCCACGCTTCAAGTAAAGTTTCAATAGGCATGTTTAGTCCTCACCAAGGTATGGATGAAAAGTAAATATTAGCTCTTTTTTAGCCTCCAAAATTTCACTCTGCGCTTCAATTGGAGGTGTGTCGCGAACGATGCGGAAAAGCTCTATTTTGGTCCGTTTGACCCTGCTTTTGTAAGTGCGTTGTATATATTCAATAAAATCGCGTTTTATTTGTTTGTCAGCCTTGTTTGCAGTGACTTGAAAATAAAACTTCAAAACTTTTTTATACTTTAGTTTTTCCCAAATTTTTAGTTCGTTATAAGGGATTGGTTCCCAGTTCGATTTTGAACCGTCTTCGTGGGTGAAAACTACCATTGGCCACATGTCTCTCATGGGGGGGTCTGGTGTAAACATAGTCCACTCAACATTTAAGCCTATCCAAGCGAATGGCCGGTACACTTTAGGGATGAAATAACGTCGTATGGCATTGTGTCGTTCACAATCCCAGAAAAAAAACCAAAACAAAATTACTATAATAAACAGGTTAGTTAACCCATGTATAAATAGTTCAATGTAGTATGCCACTAGTAAACCTCAGTTGTTTTTAAGAATGAATGATCAGATAGAGTCAGTTGCTGCAATGTGGTAGAGAACTTTACGAGCTCTGAGGGAAAAGGCCCTCCGACTTGTCTAAATAGAGTTCCTTTAACATTCTTCAGGAGTGCTTCTTTCCACGGGGAGTAAGCGACGTATAACTGACCACCTCGACTATAGATAGCGATGCGACCAACTTGATTATTGCTATATACACCCACTAACGCGTCATAGTTTTTGCCAGAATGGCGCTCAAAGGCGGTGTGTGTACTTTGGCAAAACTGATGAGGCCCAGCGTTAATCCAAGTAGTGCCACCGGACGTTTGGATAGACCAAGGGTATTTTGCCAATCTACCATTTTCTGTAATTAACCCTCGCTGACCTTTAGCGATAACTCGAGACAAAACGTCAGTGCCAACAGCCGCTTTTAACTCGCCTTCTTTTAGTACAATTTTTAATGTGGTACCTTGGTGATCGAAATACTCACCTACTAAAGCGTTTTTATCTGCAGGGGAGTGACTTAGCTTTACGTCTGTATTTCGTGTTAAGTAATGACTGGCAAATTCATTTATTATGTGAAACAGTTCATCTCCAGCTGAGGCTCTATTGACTATAGCGACCAATGCAAAGCCTTTTTCTGGCACCATATAAATTACACAGCTATGGCCTAAGTGTTCAGCTGCTTCAAATACTAAATTTCCCAGCTTTGAGCTAGCAAACAGTAACCCCATACCCCGAGAAATGCCATTGTCAATAGAGTTGTGGCTAGTAAACAGTAAATTGAGACTGATTTCAGTTAATAACTTTGTTCCATTGCATCTTCCACCTGTAATTAAGCATTGAAGTAGCTGCATGATGTCACGCGTATTAGAATGCATATCTGACGATGACGGCGGCGTACTAATTAAGGGCATTGGTTCACATGTAAACGGTGACTTACTGGCCTTAGTAAAGCAGGACAGCTGATGTGGCCTAGCAAATATCAAATCAGGTTCAGGTACGCCGAAGCCTGTACTTTTCATATCTAGCGGCAAAAAGATGGTTTTTTTAACAAAAAGCGTATAAGGCGTCTGAGTAACCAGCTCAATAATTTGGCCTAATAAAACAAAGCCCAAGTTTGAATATTTAATCGGGTTACTGTCACGTTTTCCAAGTGACATGAGGTCTCTATTGTTTAAGGTTGCTGCTATTTCTTCTTCACTTGGGGAAGAACCAATAAAAGCACCTCTAGGTAAACCTGCTGTATGCATCAACAGATCTTTTACGGTCACTGGTGATTTTTGACTTTGAGCCCAGTGGGTTTTTTTTAGGTAAGATAAGTACTTTGTTGCAGGCGCGTCGAGTTCTAGCTGTTGATTATCACATAAAATAAGCACAGCGATTGCTGTAATCAACTTGCTAATAGAGCCTACCTTATTAATAGCGTCGCTGCCAAAGGTAGACTCCGTAGCAAGCTCAGACATTTTATCATGTTCTATCAGGCGTACGCTCATAGAGGGAAACCCCATCAGCACTTTGCCATCTTGTAGATATTGATATAGATTAGAATCCATTTTGTCTTTCGCTCGCTAGATGGCTTATTTAGGTAAACTCAAAGCTGGCTACACTATTGAAAACATTAGCTTCAGCAATTACAGCCACTGCTGCAGAGGGGCTACCTGAGATATCAAAGCTGCCCATGTAATCAAGCATACTTGGAATTCCCGCAGTATTTGTTACGTTGCTAAGACCACTTTTAAGCGCTTTTTGATTTCCCGCATCCCAGCTCTTTTCAAAAGTCACCGCATCTACAGCATTATTGTCTTTTTTACCCAAGTTTTGAGCATAAGACAAAACCATGTATTCCTGAGCATCACGCTGATTCGCGTTGTTTACTTTAGGGCAATCACTAGAAGCGGCAGCATCACATGGGTACGTTTTTAGCATTTCTGTCTTAAGGGCACTCCAATATGTAGATGGAGTTGATTCACTACTGGGTTTGTTACTGTTTTTCAATGCATTAGCAATTGCTTCATTTGCTTTCTCTAGTGCTGTTCCAGCTAGAATTAGAGCTAGGTTTTTCAGCCTAGATGAAGATGCCGCGTTCAAGCCACCTTCTGCGGCAGCATCAGCAGCGGCATCAGCGGCAGCATCAGCAGCGGCATCAGCGGCAG
>NZ_JACJDT010000072.1:0-11986 GCF_014163675.1 Pseudoalteromonas sp. SR44-5 | reverse complement strand
GTTGGCAAAAAATTAAAGATTTATTTTACCAAACCCCAGATTTACCACCTGAACACCCTGACGACTATAAAACGCTGGACGGTGTTGATCAAAATGACAACGGTATCCGCGACGATTATGAGCGCTATGTGTATGAAAAGTTTGATTCTCCACAGCTCATCACCTTTAGTTTAGGTGCCGCTTCAACATTACAACTGATTATTGATATAGAGCAGGGCCGTATACCAAATTTAGATACTGAGATTGGTAAGCAGATTATTTTGGATATGCTCAACATAAGCTACTGTGTTCAATATTTACAAAATTCACACCCACACTTTAGAGAACCCGAAGTTTTATACTTTAATACGATAGATAGAGCTTACGCTAACCGAAAAAGCCAAAATAAAATTAGTGACTATATTGCTTGGGATGACGGTTTTCATCGAAGTGCTGATCAAGACTGCAATATCCTTAAGGAGGACATAAAATGATTAAATTATATTTATTTAAAGTCTGACTAATTTAATGCCGGTCGCAGATGTATCCCGACAATCAGCAAAAAGCCAATAATGGGTGAGTAGTTTGGTTCTTCATATCAACACGCAGAATGTTATGCACAAAGAACCAACAAATCAAAAACAAAATAAACACAGTTTTATAAAAAACTAGCGATCAATGCATCTCTCGCTACATAGCTCAATTAACCAATTGGGCAGCGGATATTTGGCGTATACCGTGCTTAAAAAGTTATCCCACGCTTTATCTTTGAGTTGTTCAATTTCACTCTCAGATACCAACCCTTTATATAGCTGGGCAAAATCTTTTAAAAACTGTATATCACGACGCCGACTATTTTTGGCGTATCCTTTACCTGCGTAGTGAATAAAGTCAGCATCTAAGTAACCTTCTTTGCCAAACATATCCATTCGGTTAAAAGCTTTGTCAAATGAGCTATGTGCGATGCCATTTTTATGGAGTGTATAATTGAAATAGCTCTGGTCATAATGCGTTATTTTATTACAAACCTTGTGTAAATCATCGAGCGTAGTCTTTTTAAAAAGTGGGCATTGGCTAGACGTCAGAATGATACCCGCATTGTAATAAATAGGTCGATTACTCTTGAGCGGCCAGTCGACTTTTCCAAGCGCATCACATACCATTGCGACATCTTGCTCACGCTCTTGAATAATACCTTCATCAAACCAATAAGCAGTTTGCAAATCGGTATAAAGGTCAAAAACATTTCTAGCATGAGGTGTAATTAAAACATCAGCGTCTACGTAGAGCACTCTGTCATATGTTTCGAGCAACTCACCTATTCTCAGTTTTTCTGTCCACGCAGGGCTTGCATTATATGTTGGGTTTTCGATCTTTATCGGATAGTGCAATTGGTCAGATATTATTAAATCTGCACCGACTTTTTCGGCGTAATGCTTAAAACTCAAAATTGCGGCTTGATACATTGGGTTATCGCCAATGGCAAGGGTAAATATGGCTTTTTTCATGCGTTATCTCAGAGTCCTTTGTTCAGTTATTTATTTTATCCTAATACCCAAAAGTTTCCCAAGAATTGGCCTTATATATCAATGAACTAATAGTATTGAAAATTTAGGGAGTACGGGAACAATCATGGTGTTTTGTGATTTTATGAACCGCTAAAAAACAGCACGAAAGACCATGAATGCTTTACTATTTTGCACAATATACTCCGCGCTGTCACCCCCAACCCAATCCATAAAGCTAGATTTAATACTTTAGTCGCTGCCGTTAAATCTCTTTTGCACTGTCAGCAATGCACCTTAACTTATATCGCTCGCTATTTAAATTCAAAAACAACTGAAAAACATGATACTAAATGTATTGACCGACGGTTCAGTAAAGCTCGCTCTTTGCCCCCTATCGGGAAAGCACGTTCAGCTTTTAGCACCATTATCCAAAAGTACAAAAAACAATTTTTTTAATGCACAAACTGATCCTGCCAAGTGACTGCCGACCCGTGATTGTGATGGACACGGATTTTAAAGTCCTGTGGCTCAAGCCGCACGAAACGATGGCTAGCATTATACCAGCCGGTTTCGCGGTACGACACACCTGAAAAAGGACCGTTAATAATTATTTTGGGGTTCCCTTAGACATCACGCAATACTCAACGTATCGGACTCGAGCAAGCAGGCGAGTATTGTGCGACTTTGCCCAGTACAATTCTTTGCGAAAGCCAGATTGAGTACGCGATAGCGAACGTTGACTAGGCGAACAAACATTTGGGAGGTACGCGATACTGCATGCTCTTAACCAGTAGTCTATTCGCCCTTGTGACATTATTCTTCAACTAATGGGGTTATTTAACCTTAGCTTTGGATAATAAATAGGCTAACCCAAACCTAAAGTTACTTACACTCTACAGTCTATAATTTAGCCAAATAAATTGAAAAAATAGCGTATTTGTTCTAGAGTGTAAACTTAATGGTAAAAAACCAAAATAAACTCATATAACGTTGATTTATATTGTTTTTACCCACCCAATTGACTAAGGATAGCCAATGATTTTTTTTCAATCACTTTTATTGCCGTCAAATCTCATCCAATTAAATCTTATTCGATTTAAACAATGTATCTCTATATTTATTACTTTATTTCTTGTTGCGTGTGGCGGCGGCAGCTCTGACTCTCCTGCAATTAAACAGCCGCCAATTGAAGAACAGCTAAACCCTGTTACTGAAGTGCCAACGAATCAAATATTACATGCGTTTTTTCGTGATCAAGATAGTTCTATTGGCAAACTATCTGGCATCGTAACAATTGTCGCCCCTGAAGTTATTGATAGTGACTCCGCTAAAGTTGAGTCTGTGTGGGTTTATTGGGTAGATGAGCAAGGAAATAAACAGGGCGATGCGTGGTTAAAAACTATGGATAAAGCGGTTTATCATCTTGATATTCCAAAGGATACAAGTATACCTGCAAATACCAATGCGCTATTGCTTTTGCCGGTAAACACCATTGGACAGGCCACAAAAGGTACCCTTATTCCCTTTCATGATTTCATAGGTAATGCTGAATTATCGGGGCCTGGGGGGAATAAAGTTCACACTTGGGATTATGGCGTAGGTCGCAAGAAAATTTCAATTCAGCGCACAGAAGAGCAAGGTGGATTATGTATCTTTGATAATGGTTTAGTCAGCATTACTCATATGAATAATACTAAGGATGAAGCTGGGGAGAGTAATAATAGCAATAAGTTCCCTAACGACGTTAATGAGAATGCTTTCCCTCCTTATTCATTTTTATGTGATACGCAGCCGACACATTCCGAAGATATGATTTATGATGAGACTGGGGTCTGGACATATTCAACGCTTAATGACGCCATGTTTTACGGCACATTCGTTTACAATAGCTTTGTTAAATACCTTGGGGAGCCGCCACTGGAAGACAAAATTAGAATCCGTGTTCACTATGGTCAACAATATGAACAAGGCGCCTTTTGGGATGGTGCATATGCCAACTTTGGTGATGCGTATCCGTTATTTTACTCTATGGCTTCACTTGACATCATTGCGCACGAAGTGGGCCATGGGGTTTTAAATAGAGTGTCTGATTTAAATCAATTCGATCATGAAATTAGTACTGATGCTCGTACCTTACACGAAGCCTTTGGCGATATATCAGGTGTAATGGCAAAATATGAGTTTACGGGACATTCAGATAATTGGATTCACGGCCAAGAGAATGGCGGTTTTATTCGTCATCTCGATCAGATAAAAACTGAGAATGGCGCCATTGATAGTTTTCTTGATTATGAAGAGGCTGGTGATAATTTCTATTTACGCATTGGTATGATCACTTATCCATTTTATTTACTATCAAATCAATGGGGCATAGAGCCTACCTATAAAGTGTATTTAAATTCAGCCAAGGTCTGTTGGAGTGCGTTGACCACACTAACTGAAGCTGCAGAATGTATTAAACAACAAGCAGGTGTTGCTGGCTTATCTGAAGAAGATGTCGTTGAAGCTTTTAAGGTGGTAAAGATAAAACTTTATGACCAAGGAGTGCTCAGCCATTTTAATGCAGATAAAATTAAATTAAGCACTCAGTTTACCGATGATAGCCGCTCAACGAATCAAGTCGTTCAATGGTTATGGGATTTTGGCGATGGTCAAACTTCAACAGAAGCCAGCCCTAAGCATATCTTCGCAGAATCAGGAAGTTACCTAATTAAGTTGACAGTAACTGATCAATCCGATGATCAAGATACCTTTGAACGGCTTATTCAGGTAACAGATCAGTATTGCTCAATAAACTCAGCTAGCGTCGATAAGCACATCACTCATGTTTCTATTGGTGGCAACGACATTAATTATAACTCAACAGCATGGGACTATACCCAAATGCCGATAGAGCTGATAAATCCCAGTAATACTATCATCAACATTCAAGGAGATACTGGAGTAACAGAGCGATCTACCTCATGGAAAGTCTGGATTGACCTCAACGATAATGGAATTTATGGTGATGAGGCTAATGAGCTTGTCGTCGATAAATTTGTCGAAGAGGGGCAACCTTATGGCCTTAATACTACACTCGATTTATCAACGCTGCCAAATAGTCGTCAGGCTAAATTTATGAGAATTATTGGTGACTATACCGTTTTTGGCCCTTGTTCTTCGAGTATAGGAGAAGCGCTAGATTTAAGTGTGAGTTGGCAGTAAATTCGGTTAATACATCTTATTGAAGAGAGCGATTTATACGAGAGCGTGCTGAACTTTCCGGTATAAAAAACAAACAGCAAAAAATACGGTGTAATTGAATTCGCTAAAAAACGTTACACCGAATACATACGCCAAGATAAATGTTAACAAACGCGACATGGAATGTCTTATCAAAAGTAATGTGCTTAGGGGATCAAGGCGATCCCTCAGAACTTAACCCCTTTGTCGCTTTGTTCAGCATTCAGCTTCAAATTTTCTTAAGATCCAACCTATAGGTAAATTATAAATCCAGACCTTTGATATATGAAGTTAAGTTCTTACTGGTTAAACAAAGAGTTGTAGCTTTTAATCAAAAAATCATCTAGGTTTTTTCTATTTTTTCCACCATTTAGATTTTTTATAAGATTTTTATTGCTTAGTTTTCCACTATTACTCTCTCATTAAAAAGGAAAACTAAATGAAAATAAATAAATTAATAATTCCTCTCTTCTTGTCGATTAATAGCCCTGCAGTTTATGCAAATGAAAGTACCAGTGGTTTGATTGAACCCATCATGGTCACGATACCTGCGGGTACTTTTCAGATGGGCGATATAGATAAAAAAGATGCCCAGCCTGTTCATAAGGTAGCGCTACCCGAGTTTAGCTTAGGAAAATATGAAGTAACCGTCAGAGAGTTTCGTCACTTTGTTAAAGAGTCTGGCTATGACATGCCGACTAAATGCATCCATCAATTAAATGGCTGGTTTAATTATGGAGCAACAGCAGGCACATGGGAAAACAACTCGCTCAACACCAGTGACTTTCAACCCGTTAATTGTATTGGCTGGAAATCGGCTAATGCTTACGTTCAATGGTTGGCTGAGAAAACAGGTCGCCCTTATCGCCTGCCCAGTGAAGCTGAATGGGAATACGCAGCAAGAGCAGGCACAAACAGTAAATATTATTTTGGTGACGACCCCGACCAAACTCTCGTTTGTGAATACGAGAATACGGCTGATTTAACGGGCGAAAATATACTACAACGCGATACCAATACCAGCTATGTTAACTTCTTCAATGGTAAGTCAAACTGTGTTGATCACTCAGCTTATGCAAGCATCGTTGGTATGTATAAACCAAATCCATTTGGTCTACATGACATGATTAGTAATGTGGTTGAATTTACTGCTGACTGTTACAAAAAAAACTATAAAAATGCCCCCACTAATGGCCAACCATGGACAGATGAGAATTGTGAATTCCGCGTAGCACGAGGTGGTAGCTGGCATTGGAATACATTTGCGGTTAGTGAAAGAGGCGTCATGGGTAAAGACTTTATCGGTGCAGTAGAAGGATTTAGGATTGCACTTGATGGCGCAGCCCCTGCAATGGGAGGCAACACCAAGCAGTTTAAAAAAACGCTAAAAATAGCGCAACACAGTGAAGGGTTAAGGCGTGATGCGGTTTTACCCTACCCAGACACGGTCACTAATTTAACCATAAAACAACAACAAGGTCTTGTTACTTTAAGCTGGGACAAGAGCGAACAAACAGATATTGAAAGTTATCGTGTTTACAGGAACTCAGCGATAGGCAGCACATTTAAACTATTAGCACCAAACATAGTAGAAACAATATTTAAAGATGCCAATATCGATAACCATCAATATGAATACACGGTTGTAGCCGTTAGGCGTCATCAACAAAGTAATTACAGTAACACGGTAAAAACACGAGCACCTTGGGTACAAATACCTGGAAGATTAGAAGCCGAATCAGCAAGTGAGATTACCGGATCCTCCGTAGGAAGAACCTCAGATATCGATGGTAAATTCAATTTAACGGGCCAAGGCGGCATAAGTGACAAGGCGATAATGAGCTATCAGTTAGAGGTCGCAAAATCAGGGCATTATTCGCTTAGCTACCGAGTAGCAGCTCCTGATGATACAAAAGGCTTTGCAATATTAGTGAATGATGAAGAGCTAGCCACAGAAAAGGTAACAAGCACGGGTGGATATCATCAATGGCAAACCCAATCAGGCGCTACCATTTACTTAAACAAAGGGAAAAATAAATTGACGATACAATCACGTGATAAAAACTGGAAGCTAAACTGGGTTAACTTCAAACAGAATTAGCTTATTTAATAAAGCGTCAAGGCAGCACTATTGCTGCCTTTTACGTTTTTAAGTAAGCGCTTAGTACAATTCATAAACTCAAAGACGTCAGCTTCTCCTCATTTATCCGTCGCCAATAGTCACTGCCTTTTTCATTGATATATTGAGAATAAAAATCATAATTTACTTGGGTATTGTCAGAGCCGCAAATCAATAGTGCGATGTCTAAACTAAGACGAAGATTACCCGACAATTGTGCTTGCTCAAAAGTACGCTCTGCGTGACTAATAAATGCATCAGTATCGTTTTGCGCATCTGCTAACAACGTTTTCAAGTAAGAGTTATCTGCACTATCTAATGTAATACCTGTCATAAGTACTTGTGCGTCTTACAGGCGGTTTTGACTTATATAGTATTTCATTAATTGCCTACGACTCGTTCGTGCAGCCCAAAACTCAGGCGTCAATGTAGCTAGTTTTATTACTTGTTTTAAATGAGGCTCTTTATCCTCGAGGTTCTTAGTAAAAATAGCATAGTGAAACGGTATGATAGCCAAGTGATAGCTAGGAAATTGGTAAGCCTTCATTTTACTTTCGGCTTCTCTTAAATAAAGGTATTTGTCGTCTTCTTGTTTATTTTTATGCGCCAACACAGATAAGTAAGTTAAAGCATCAAGCTCACGTTGTTTATCGTGAGCCTCAAAGGCTAATTTGGCTGATGTAAGCAGACTATGCTTAATGGCGTTATAATCTGCCTGATTGTGATCTATCCACGACTGTGCAATCAAAGCGTCGGCTTGTCGAGGTAAATCATTAATTATTTTAAATTGTTCTATCGCATTTGCCAGCTTTAAGGCGCTTAAATCAAATAGTTCTTTTCGTGTTAATACTTCACTTTGAAAGAGTAAAGCATTCCCCACATATTGGGTATTTTTTTGTGAAATAGCCGCTTTTTCAAGTTTACTTGCCATCACCAGCGCTTTTTCAAACTCTCCCATCCTTAAATAAGTTTCGGTGAGCTGGCTAAGAATAATAAGATCATTAGATGCTTGTTGGTGAGCAATAGCTAAGTTTGCTTGCTTAACTGCTGGGGCTTGCGCTTCATTGAGTAGGTTATAAATAACTGGATTCTGTAAGTGACTTAAAAGCTGTTTTGTAGCATCGCGTTGATCAGCCCCCAACACATGGCCGCGCCAATCAGCAAAAGGGCCCTTTAGAATAAAATCAATATACGTCTTTTCATTATAAGTGCTCATAGAGCCTGATAAAATCAACGGGTGCTCACTGGCCAATTGAGGATATTCATAATCGGCTGAAACTTGAAAATAAGCAGTATTTAAATGAGGTATTTCAGTAAAGTCAAAATGTTCATTATCACTAAGATTGACACGCTGCGCGTCTGAATGAGTACTAAGCGGGATATAAGAAATTTTAATAACAGTGCTATTAACTTTACCTGATGGCTTGGCGATTAAATACATCAACGCAATAGCAAAAAGGGTTAGCGCCGTAAACGCCATAATTAGCCACTTTTTGCGCTGGTGTGGGAATGCTAAAGCCGCTGTTGGCTGCTCTGCTACATTTGAATTTTCAGTGCTTGGCGCTTTTTCAGTATCACTATGGGTTGCATCAACTTTGAGTTGCCATTGATAACCTCGTTTTGAAAAGGTTTTAATTGCATGGCTACCAAAAAGCCCTCTTAAATTACTAATGCTTTGAAAAACAGCCTGCTCGCTCACAACCTTGTCTTGCCACACCTGCGATAAAATATCGTCTTTACTAAATACAGTGTCTGAATGTTGCAAAAGCAGCTTAAGCACTTTGGCGTCATTGTGTCGAATAGCCAAATCCTGACCATTATTTTTAAGTACCAAACTGGTACTATCAAACTCAAAAGTATCAAATATATAACGCATTGTTTTTATTATAATGGCTCATTCAGTGATTTTGTCTATCCACATAAGCTTATGTGCCAATGAAGAATGTATGATTTCCAATCATATAGTAAAAAATCACTTTAGTCTTTATGGCAGTGACTTCGGTTGAAGGCGCTAGGTGCGTAGTCATATTTAAATTGAGTTTAAAATTAAAAACACATGTTTTTTTGAATAAAAAGATCAAGTAAACACTGCAGCCTGCTTGACCGGAACTTTCTAATAAGTGAACCATTGGTATATGAAGGGTTTATAATTGAAAACCACACTTTCTACTAATTTTCAGCAGCTCTAAAAGATCATCACGATTACTTATATAGCATAGGTTATCTAACTGCTTTTCGTTGAATACGAGCTTTATAGTTCTAATATAAGAAGATTCTATTAACTTCCTCTGAGCACTATCCTTAGCCAAATCAAATAACATAACTAGCTCATCTGCAATCAAATTAAAATAATACAATGTTTCATATTCCTTAAATAAATAAAGGGAATCTACAGCATCTCCTCTTAGATCATCCAAGCACTTCAATAGAACTATCCCGCTAAAGCAGCTAATTTCATCCGAAGTAGGCTTGTTTACAAACACAGATATTAAGTCTTCAAAGGTTTTTAAATACTCGAGCTCTTCACATTCATGCTTTAAAAAAGTCTTGCACTCAGGGTCTTTTAGGTAATGACTAAGATCTGCTGATTCAATGAGACTGAGTACTGATGTAAATAGTTCAGAACTAGATTCAACTCCCTCCTTTTGCTTATAACTGTTATTTTTTATAAAAGCTTTACTGTCACCTTGATCTATTTCATTAATCATTCTTTCAAATGAATATAAAACAGCTGAGCTTAATAAACCGTATTTATTAATTGATGCTTTAATCACGCTTTGCAATTTTTCACAGCTAGCTCTGAGGCGATTAGATTGCTCAAGAAGAAGCTGGGTACTTACTAAGTTTCTAGTTTCTTCAAGCTCTGATTTACTCGTTTTCCATGTTCTGTAGAGCAATATTATCGTAACGATTAATAAAATTGGGTTTAAGGCATTGTTAAAGTAAGTTGCAGCATCAACCCACTTATCCAAAGGCTCTGCCAAACTAAAACTAAATCGAGAAAAGTAAAAACAGCTAACACTACTGAATAAGCAAAGTATTATTACGGCAATTATCGCCCCATAATCAAATCCTTTTTTATGTTTACTCTCTCTATACCACCTGAATAAAACCCCTCCTATAATGAAAAGGGTTATAATAAGAAATATCCAGCCCAAGTACTCGAGCATTGAATCCATTTATTCTATCCTTATCTAATGGCTGATAATTAGCCTAAATTAGTACTTACACATTGACTTAATTCAACAAACTTTAGGTCAATAAAAGGTAACTGCGAAATAGAAGCTGGAAAGTTTCCACTTTATCTATCCTATAAAAACATCATAATTTATAAAAGCATAAAACCTATAAATATCAAGAATATAAAAACTTGCCAACAAAAACTTTCGGTCAAGTATTCTTGAATGCTTGGAGTCACTGCGCACAAGCTCAGCTCTTGTATTTAGCCAAGACAAAACACCTACTTCACGTTTAAAACCCTTCCCCCGTCATCACGCACTGAAAATAAGTAATTGATGAGTAATTCATTTCATGGCAGGATTTTGTTCCCGACAAATCCTAAGTACCTACATCCATGTAGGCAATGAAATGAAAACCGTGACTTGCCATGGGTGAAAAGCGCAGCTTTGAACTAGAGGCCATGGATGGCCGAACTGGGGAGCGTGAAAGTCTGGACTATCTTCGCGTTTGCGTTAACTGCTTATAAACAGAAAGCCCCATAGCCTTAAAAAATTGTTCGTTTACATTACAAAAAAAAAGTGAGAATATCGAACTTCAGCATAGGTCAAAAAAGGAACAAGGAAAGTTATGAGCTCATCAAAAGAAATGAGTGTTGTGAAAAAAGTAGGTATTGCCGGTAGAATCGCTTCAGTAGGCCATTTCGTATATCGCCAGTTCATCGGTAATCATAAAGATGCAAATGAAGCATATACTAGAGTTTACCCTACCATAAAACTTACGATTCAAACTTATGGCCGCAGCTCAAATGAATCTACCAATTTATTAAAAATACTAGCAAACCTTGCGCCAGCAGGTGCGATAAGAAGAAACTTTACTAAACGATACATAGATGACAGTGAAGGTTGGTTAAAGCTACCAAAAAATCCGAACGATATACCTTATGGTTATTGGTATTGATACTATGAAAAGCAATATATTTTGGTACTTGTTTCTCCTATTACTTTTACTTACCACAGGCTATGACATCTATAACTCCTTTTTCAATATAAGCTTGCAAAAAATTCAGCCAGCATGGCTGAGTTGTCTTACATTTACGTTTGATACTCTTACTATCGGCGCATGTTTAGGTATTATATATAAACGTTATATTTTACATCATATCATTTGGTTACTCATTATATACGCTCAAATAACAGCTGTTCTTTTGGCGCTTTATTATGAGTTTACTGCTGGAGGTTATACTAGAAGTGAAATGTTGTTATTTTCTAACATCATATTTTTTGTTGCTTTAATCTTCTTATATCCACTTATTAAATATTATCAATTAGTTAAAAAACACTCAAAACAATGTAATTCTTAATTAGGTGCATAAAGGCAGTGTGCTTTTCTATGACTGGAAACCGTGGGGCTAGGTCTTGCATATTGCCAAGACCAAAAACCAATCTGGCGTTTAACACCCTTCCCTCATCATCACGCCCTGAAAATAAGCAATTGATGAGTAATATCGCGCATAGCATGATTTTGTTCCCGATAAATCCTAAGTACCTACATCCATGTAGGCAATGCGCGATAAGGCGAAACTAGGCCATGAGTGAAAAGCGCAGCTTTGAACGAGAGGCCATGGATGGCCGAACTGGGAAGCGTACATGAATGTGAAAGTCGGCCTATCTTCGGCGTTTACGTTCACATCAATTGTGCATTGAAGGATTAAGCGTGATGCTCGGGGCGCCGTGGGGTTCCTAGGGGCGGTCGGCGGCAGCCGCCCCTTGGTTGCCGCCAGCAATCTGGCAAAAAACCTTGAATAAGGTTTTTCATGTAGGTCGCAGATTTATCACGACAAAAGTTAGCGAGTTACGGAGTTTTTCAAGTTAGTTGTCGCCTCAAGTTAAATTTTATGCCGCCCGCATTTCTTCTTTTTTCTCAGGATTCAAATTTACTTCGTTTATCATTGACCAATCTCGTGACTTTCCTGACCAAC
>NZ_JACJDT010000071.1:0-12353 GCF_014163675.1 Pseudoalteromonas sp. SR44-5 | reverse complement strand
TTCTAGGTTCTAGGTTCTAGGTTCTAGGTTCTAGGTTCTAGCGAAGTTTATGATAACTATTTAGTTAACACAAACGTTTAACTATTTTTTGGCGTAACTTTAATTAAGCTGCTGGCGGCGATGGCAAATAAGCAATAACCGGTAAAGTACCAAAAACCTGCACCAAATTCAGCATGCATGTTGATCAATTCCCCCATCTGGCCATCGGCGTTACCAGCAAGGTAAGCCACAATCAAAGCAATGACAAAAACATCTACCATGCTCCATTTACTCAAGCCTTGTATAACTTGACCGAGTATATGCTTTAATTTGTTCATCGGTATTAAACAATAAACTAATTGCATCAACAGTTTTAAAGCTGGCACCACAATTGAAAACAATGCTACCAATGCTGCGACTAGGTAATTTTTATTATTGGCAAGTTCGTTAACCGTGCCCCAAATGCTCCGTGTTTTTTTATAAGCACTAATTTCACCTTCGAGTTTATCAAGGCCCAACATGCTCGACGCCATCATTAACATATTGCGGGTATGACGGTCACCTTCATCAGCAATCATAGCAATGCCTGTTTTGGCGAGCTTTGATTTATCAATTTTCCCCTCAAGGGTTAGCACAGGCTGAGTAACGCCAGGTAATAACAACGCCAGAGCAATTAAAATAGTCGTGATCGGCAGTAATAAACGCATAGTCGTCTTTTAAAGTATATTGATAATGGCGCATCATACTCAAGGTATTAAGTATCTTCAATAATTGAGGCTAAAACCTCATCGCCGTATTGCCGTGCTACGAGCATGGCATTATAAATAACATCGATGGGAGAAGCTGGCCGAATGGTTTCTAACAATTTAACTGCTAATGGCCAATTATCTTCCTCTACCGCGCGAGCTAACTGCAAAGTAGCACCTAACATACCGTTAAAGTTAAGCAGTGCACTCGATAAATCATCGCCTAAACAAAACTCTTTTGCGATAACATCCAGTTCCATATTTAAAATAGCATCGAGCACTGACATCAAGCCAACTAAGTAACCACGCTGAGACATTTCCTTACCGCCAGGCTCTAGCATTAACTGCATGAAATGCGCACGAGTTAACCCCAACTTAGTTAGTTCACTAGGTTTATCAACCCCTAGTTCACTAAGGGCCAACACTCTTACAAATTGACGAATTGCATCTTCACCTAAATAAATAACCGCTTGTGAAATAGAGGTGATCACTAAATTTTGGTTACCAGAGCGTGCATTCACTAATTTAAGAATACGAGCAGTTAAACCGACGTCTTTAGCTACCCGCTGGTGGACTTCATCAAAATCGAGATCTGGGCGCGACGTACAGCGCAGCAAATCAAAAACAGCAAATTTAGATGGCTCAACATTATGGTAGCTGAGCATTTCTGGACGCGCGAAAAAGAAGCCTTGAAAGTAATCGCAGCCGGCACTTTTTAGCAGCATAAATTGTTCGTGCGTTTCAATTCGTTCAACTATGATTTTTACATCAGGAAAACGGCGTTTAAGCTTTTTTAACAGCATATTGGTTTTAATGATGGGCTCTTCAACTTCAAGCTTTATATAATCAACTAAATGTAATAATGGCTCCCATTTTTCATCTCCATCATAATCATCGAGAGCAAAAGTATAACCCTCTTTTTTTAGAGCCGTAACTCGATTGGTCACTTTATCAATGTTGTCGGCTCGTTCAACAATTTCTATTACTGCGCTATCGGGTTGCAATAATTTAGGGAAATCATCTAGTAGGGCATCTGAAGAAAGGTTTATAAAAGCGCGTTGGTTCGCAGTAAGTTTATTTATACCAATAAGCATTAAAGCGTTAAAAAACAGCCGCCCAGTAGCCTGACCATCTGTTGTGCCAATAGGGAATGCGTTATTTATCGAATCTCGATACAGTAATTCGTATGCATAAATGCCTGTTTCAGCATCAAAAATAGGCTGCCTGGCAATGTATTGTGTAACAAGTTTTGGCACCTCGGCGGTTATCTGCGTATTAAGCATATTATTTCCTGCTAATAACTATAGTGACTCTTGCCAGCTAAATTGTTGTTATTTTATGTACTCAGTATAGTAAGGTTTTTGCGCCTTGCCTAAACTTGTAAGTAATAATGCTCCTTTTATTGAATGTCTGCAAACCATCTGTAAAGTCAAAGTTTTCACTATACCCACACTAAAATAATGGATAAGTTCTAATTTGACTGATGATTGAGTATAATAAGGGCTTACTTTTCTGTTAACCCCCAAAAGAGCCTTGATATGAGCATTGAACAAGCCTTAGTTGAACGCAGTAATAACCAATGTGAGCTATGTACTGCAACTGAAAATCTTTCTGTATACGAAGTGCCACCTGTCACTGAAGCTCATTCAGATAAATGTATTTATACTTGCCAAACGTGTAAAGACCAAGTTGAAGGCACCACTGATATTACCCCTACTCATTGGCATTGTTTAAACGATAGCATGTGGAGCCAAACACCTGCGGTACAAGTGGTGGCGTACCGTATGCTAACCCGTTTAGCTGCTGATAATGGCTGGGCACAAGATGCGCTAGACATGATCTATCTTGAAGAAGATACGTTAGCATGGGCTAAAAAAGTACTTGCTGAAAATGATGATATTAAACATGTTGATAGCAACGGCGTGGTACTGCAAGCCGGCGATACAGTCACACTTATTAAAGATTTAGATGTTAAGGGCAGTAGCTTAACGGCTAAACGTGGTACTGCTGTGCGTAATATCGGCTTAACCAGCAACCCTGAACATATTGAAGGACGTGTGGACGGTCAGCGCATTGTTATTTTGACCAAGTTTGTGAAGAAGTAAATATCTCTGTGCCTACAAAAAGGTGCATTTATGCGCCTTTTTTGTTATTAAATAACAACTTAGAATAATTAAGCTATGATTAAGTAATCGCGCTGTAAACTACCCATAGATTAAAAATCAACCGATTCATTTATTTCAAGGAATAAACCATGCTATCGAACAAACCTTATACAGTTTTAAAATCGATTGCCAGCATTAGTTTATTGGCCAGCAGTGCAATGGTACTTAACGGGTGCAAGAGCCTACCTGATCCACAAACGAAACAAACCACTGAAGATGCAGCCATGGCCACTTTAACAACTCAAGTTAGCTACCTTGATCGCAGCATGTTAGGTCCGGGATCACAACTCACAGTGACTTTAGCTGATGTGTCAAAGATGGATACTGAAGCAGAAATAATTAGTCAACAAACTATTGATATCAATGGCGCACCACCTTATACGGTAGAGCTTAGCTACGACGCGAGCAAAATGGATCAACGTCATCGCTATAGCGTAATTGCACGTATCACTAATCAAGATCAGTTATTGTACGTTAGTACTACACATAACAATCCATTTGAGCAATCACAACAAGCACCTTATGAAGTAGTCGTGTCTAAAGTTGCGCCGCAAAAGCCCAATGTCGATTTAGTAAATACGTATTTTAAAGCTGTTACTATAAATGGCGTGCAAGTCACTGTTGAAACAAAAGAACCCTTTATTCAATTTAGTAAAGATAACAAAAGCCATGGCTTTTTAGGCTGCAATAATTTTGCTGGTAGTTATCAAGTAGATCAACAAGCACTGACATTCAGCCCGCAAGCTAGTACTAGAAAAATGTGCTCTCAAGGTATGGAACAAGAAACTGCAATGTCTGGCGTACTAGAAAATACTGCGACGTGGAATATTAATGGTGAATCACTCACCTTAAAAGATAAGCAAGGTAAAGTACTGGCAACCTTTAAAGCCGTGTATTTTAATTAACTCTAATCACTCTCTGTAATTAAACGCCCAGTGAACTGGGCGTTTCAATGTTTATTCGGCAACTAATTGCTCGCTGCGATAAAAGCCTGATGAATCGCTTAATAAGGTAACTAGTTCAGGTAATACCTTATCCATAGTTTGTTTTAACTTCCACGGTGGATTAATTACTATCATCCCCGATGCAGTCATGCCATGCACGTCAGTATCGGCTTCAGTCGCTAATTCAAATAACTGAATATTACGCATACCTGAAGCAATCAATCCCTCTTCCATACGCTCAATTCTTTCTCTGTCGACCACCGGATACCAAATCATGTAAGTACCAGTAGCAAAGCGTTGATAAGCCTTCGTTAATGTTTTTACCACAGTGTCGTAATCGTCTTTAATTTCATAAGGTGGATCAATGAGTACACATGCTCTGCGCGAAGCGGGGGGTAATAACCCCACTAGACCCGTAAAGCCATCCTCGCCGCGGACACGAATTGAGCGCTTACCGCTCATGTTTTCTTGTAGTAATGCCAAATCTCGCGGATGTAGCTCAAAAAACCAACCTTTGTCTTGGCGACGCAAGAAATGCTCAGCAATTTTCGGCGAGCCCGGATAAAAAGCTAATTGTTCTGTGTCATTAAATGATTTAATTAAATCAATATAATCATTTAGTTCCTGATGCTCACTGCGATGTTGATAAAGCTTAGCAATGCCATTTAGGTATTCTTGCGTTTTTTGTGCATCAGCACTGGCTAATTCAAAAAAGCCAGCTCCTGAGTGAGTATCGATATAGTCCAATGGCTTATCTTTGAGCGTCTGGTAACTTAATACCTGAGCTAATACCAAATGTTTAACGACATCGGCTGGGTTTCCAGCATGAAATGAGTGTCTGTAACTGAGCATAATATAATTTCGCTTAAATAAACTCATTGAAGTTAGTTATATTCTACAACATAAAACGCCAAGGGTCATAAATTGCTGGCCATTAAGTGAACCACTTATGAACAAATTAGTCGCTAGCCTGAACAGCTTATTAACATTAAATAAAAATCAGCCAAAACACACGTAAATGCTGGCATATAAAGCAACTTTGCTTTACATTTGCATGACAATAATCACAGTTTTATGAGCGCCTTTATGAATAACGATACCCTTTCTCAACTAGAACAATTGATCGACCAATTAATTAGCCAAAATTCACAGCTACAAACTCAGGTTAGCGAGCTTAAAGATAAAAATAGTAAGCTAATCGATGAAAATGAAATTCTTCAACTTGAAGTACTTGAAAGTGAAGAAAAACAAAAAGACACCAGCACAACTTTAACGGGTTTACTTGAGAAGCTACAAAGCGCCCAACAGGCTAACTAATGTCTGAGCTGCAAAACCAGCGAGTCACAGTTGAGTTGCTTGGTAAAGAGCAGCAATTTGCTTGCCCAGCTGGGCAAGAGGATGCACTCATTGCATCAGCCAAATACTTAAATGATTTGGTTGATCAAATGAAGCAGCGCTCAACAGTGCGCAATGATCAAAAAGCCTTATTAATGGCAGCCTTGAATATTAGCCATGAGTTACTCGAAGCAAAAACACAGCAAAGCGTTACCCAACAGCAGCAGGATCAACTCATCGATAAGCTCAGTGCTTACTTAGGGCAATCGTCAGCCGAATAAAAAAAAGCGCACTCGCGCTTTTTTTATTATCTCGTGGATTCCAGTATCAATTAAAAACAAAATCAGCTAACTTGCCTATTTTATTTTCTCTATTTTGGCAATACTGTTATGACTCACCCTTTTTATATCCCCACTCAGTTAACTGCACTTTTATTGCTAAGCTTTAGTCTTGTTGCACCCCGCTCTGCTGTTGCAGCAACACAGTGGCAAACAATCTCCCCTAACGTACAATTTTTAGAGCAGCAACGAGCCCTACGCTTTTATGACTCAAACCAAGTGCTCATTGAAGGTGATAAATGCGCGCTAATGTTTGATGCCAGTGGCGACTTTGCCGCTGTTGAAGCAACCGTTAAGCAACTAAAAAGCACCTTAAAAACCCCCTTGTGTTACTTAGTTGCTAGTCACTTCCACGACGACCATTTACTGGGCATGGCTATTTTGCAGCATCATTTCCCCGATGCTCAATTAATTGTCCATCAACAGCTTGCTACTGAATTTAGTCAACTCCAACAAACCTATACTAATAAACTTGATAGTTATGAAAAAAGTATCGAATTGAGTTTACAGCGTTTAGCCCAGCAGCCCGAAGCGCAACAACAGCACTGGCAAAACAAACTCAACTTAGCTAAGCAGCGATTATTACGATGGCGCCAGTATCAACTACAACCACCACAAACTTACGTTGTTGATAGCTTAACCATTGAACTTGGCAACTACCCAGTCACGATTAACGCACACCAAGCCCATACTAATGGTGATTTAACTCTCAGCGCCGAAAATCATCGCATTTTAGTCGGTGCTGATGTGGTTGATTGGCTACCTTATCCCGGCCATGGTAATTTTAATAACTGGTTGCAAATACTCACACAACTTCACTCAGATCAGCGCATCAAGATAATCCTGCCTGGCCACGGAAGCGTACTAAAACGAGACGATTTACAGCAACCATTAAACTTTTTGCACGCGATACAACAGCATGTAACAAACTATCCAGAGCAAGATTTAGTGCAATTACAGCAAAGCTTTAATCAGCAGTTTGCGAAAGACTACCAAGTTGATGAGATAGCACGAAAAGCTTACCCGCTGTTTCTAGAGGCTGGACTTAAACGAGTTAAACAGTCAAAATAGCGCTCGCACGTGGATGTGCTAGACTTTTAAAAGGATATTAATTTAGTGATGTTTATGCGCAGTTACCTCTTAGCCCTGTTTGTGACTTTAATTTTACTATCCGGTTGCCAAACAACTGAGCCATATTCAGCGCCAAGTGATACTGTGCAAGCTCCGGTTATTTTTAATCACGTTAAACCGTCATCAAATAGCTCAGCACAGCCCACAGATACCAAGCATAAAAAACAAAAAATAACATTAACAGCTCCAGCGCAACAAGCCGCTACATCACCTCAAGCGCACACTCGCAATAAAGATTTATGGCGACATATAGCCGACAACTTAACCATTCAAATTTACCTCAACAAAGCACTAAATAAACGGATTATCTGGTATACCAAGCAACCAAAATACTTACAGATTGTCAGTGCCCGGGCTGCGCCTTATCTTTATCATATTGTTAGTAAAATAGAGCAACGTAAGTTACCCATGGAATTAGCTTTATTGCCTTTTGTAGAAAGTGACTTTCGCCCGACTATTAGCTCCTCAGAACAAGCTGTTGGGGTATGGCAATTAGTCGGTGCGACGGCTCATCACTTCGGCATAAAATCAGATCAATGGTATGACGGGCGCAAAGATGTTCTCGCTTCAACAGATGCCGCTTTGGCCTATTTAGAGTATTTACATAAGCGCTTTGATGGCGACTGGCTACATGCATTAGCGGCTTATAATAGTGGCGAAGGACGTGTAAAGCGCGCCATCGCAGAAAATAAAAAGCGCGGCAAAAGCACTGATTACTGGTCGTTGAAATTACCCAAAGAAACCTCTGAATACGTGCCAAAGCTAATGGCATTAAGCTACTTAATACAAAACCCTCAGCGCGGATTATACCGCCCTAAACTTGCCAACAAAGCCCTTACAACTGAGCTTAACGTTGGCCAGCAATTTGATTTTTCGGTGATCGCCAATTTATCTGGTATTGGTCGCAGCCAACTACACAAACTCAATCCTGGCTATTTAAAAAACCAAAGCTCACCTAATGGCCCTCATACTTTATTACTACCACTGCAACAGCAAAGCTTATTAAGCAGCCAGTTCTTTAAAAATAATTTCACTGGCGAATATACAGTGAAAAAAAATGATACTTTGTACTCGATTGCCCGTCGTTTTGGATTATCAGTTAACAAACTAAAAGCGATGAATAACAAAACCTCTAATTTAATCGGTATTGGTGAAGCATTGATGGTTGGCCAACCTCGCACCATGCCAGACTCGTTAACTATCAATTATAAAATCAGTCCTTACCTTGAACAAACTGAAATAGCGATCCCCACTATCGCAATCCAATACCAGGTAAAGCCTGGTGATACTATCTGGGGAATCAGCCAACTTTATGATGTGCCGCATAGTGATTTAGCCCGGTGGAATAAACTTAGTGCCTCGAGTATTTTAACGCCTGGCACGCAGCTGGTGCTACATTTGCCGCAAGCAACAAAGGCCGTGTCACAATTGCATGACGAAGGTTTACTTTCAGAGCTTGCAAGAACCTTAAAGCAACCACACTAACCGAACCAGTAGTTTATAATCCGGCTTATTTAGCGTAAAATTAGCTTTTCATTACAGTTAAATTAAAGAGATCGGCATGCAAATTAGCAAAAACTCGGCAGTTGAATTTCACTACACATTAAGTGAAGCGGGCGAGCAACTAGAAACAAGTACTGGCAGTGAGCCGCTAACCTATATTCATGGTTTGGAAGGTATGCTTCCTGGTCTTGAAACAGCTCTTGAAGGCAAGGCTGCTGGCGATAGCTTCAGCGTGACACTTACACCGAGTGAATCTTACGGTGAACGTGTTGATGATCTTATTCAACGCATTCCTCTTAAACACCTTCAAGGTGACACTAAAGCATGGAAGCCAGGCATGACAGCAATGGTTAGCTCTAATCAAGGCCGTCATCAAGTAACGATCGTGAAAGTAGGTCGTTTCAATGCTGATTGTGATTTAAACCACCCATTTGCAGGCAAAACTCTAACGTTTGATGTACAAGTACTTAGCGTACGTGAAGCAACCAGCGAAGAAGTATCACACGGCCATGTCCATAGCGAAGGCGGTTGTGGTCACAACCACTAAGGAAATTCCATGTCAAAGGTTGCTATCGTTACAGGCGGCAGTAAAGGTATAGGTCGTGCTGTTGTTAAGCGTTTTCTAAATAATGGTTACCAAGTACATAACCTTGATCTAGAACCTGCAGATTTAGGCACTTGGCACCACTGCGATGTGAGTAATGTTAGCGCAGTAAAAAAGGTTATTGCAAAGATTGCCAGTAATGGCAAATGTATAGATGTGTTGGTATCGAATGCCGGCCGTCATCTAAGCGCGACAATTGAAGACACTGACGAAGCAACCTTCGATAGCTTGTTTGCACTTAATGTAAAAGGTGCCTACGCGGCAATTCAAAGCGTGTTACCAAGCATGAAAGCGCAACAAAATGGGGTGATTATTTTAATTGCCTCAGATCAAGCCATCATAGCTAAAAACAACTCGTTTGCGTATAACCTGACCAAACATGCGTTAGCCTCAATGGCAAAAACCACCGCATTGGATTATGCCCAGTTTAATATTCGCACCAATGCAGTGTGCCCAGGCACCATAGAAACACCGCTTTTTCATAATGCTATCGACGCATATTGTGCTCGTAGTGGCGCCGATAAAGCCACTATAGTTGCCGAAGAAGGCGCATTACAGCCACTCGGACGATTAGGCCAAGCTGATGAAGTCGCAGCATTAGTTACGTTTTTAGCCAGTGATGATGCCAGCTTTATTACCGGCAGTTTGCAAACCATTGACGGTGGTTACACCGCGCAATGAGTGAACGTATTATTGACCCCCACGTACACTTTTTTAATTTAGTCCAAGGGCAATATGATTGGCTACAAGGTAACAATCCTGTGCCTTGGCCAAATTTAGATACGATTAAAGCGCCCATAAGTGTTAACCAATTACAGCATATAAGTCAGTTTGAAATTGCTGGCCTAGTACACATTGAAGCAGGCTTTGATAACCAGCACCCCATCAATGAACTGCACTGGCTAGCTGAGCACTTAAGTGGCCACAATTATAAAGCTATCAGCTTTGCCAATATTAACAGTCATCCCGACGATTTTAATAATGCAATTACCGCTTTATCACACCCAAGCTTAGTGGGCATTAGAGATATCACCGAAGGCGCTGATGCCATGCGTTTAAGCGATGCTACATGCCATGATAACTTAGCGCTATTAGCCAGTAAGCAGCTGATATTTGAAGCTCAATTTGAAGTTGAAAAGCTTACAATTACCCAACAGCTAATCAACTACTGCCAACAACTTCCGCATTTACAATTAATAATAAACCATGCGGGCTTACCCAATAATCTGTCAATTTGGCAGCAGGGGATCAGCCAATTAGCGCAACTACCTAACTGTTGGATTAAATTTTCAGGCTTTGAGCTACTCACCGCACAGCTGCAAACTCAGCAACAGCAGTGTTTTAACTTTATTCTGCAACACTTTGGTCAGCACCGCGTTATGTTTGCTAGTAATTTCCCTGTGTGTCAAATCAACGCGAGTTATCAACAGCGTTGGTCAAACCATTTTGAGCTGTGTAATACTCATAGTTTATGGCAACAACTTAGCTACAAAAATGCGCAGCACTGCTACCAAGTTTAATTAAAAACCGCTATATTGGGTTTATATTGTATAAAAAATAGATCATCACTATGGCTGTTTCCTCTATTCAAAAGCTCACTATTGGGCTTTTCAATGTTTCTTTTCTAGCGCTTCTTTCTGGCTGTGGTGGCGGTAGTACAATGACCGACAACAACAATAACAGCAATGGTGATGGCGACACTGGTAACAGTATCAATTGGACAAAAGGTGTATTTCAACCCTCAAGTAATTTTTATCAACAATGCCAAGCATTAAACGAAAAGCACTGGCTGCGCTCATGGAGCAATGAAACCTACCTTTGGTATGACGAAATTATCGATCGTGATCCAGCGCTGACCCCTGCTGTAAATGAATATTTTAAATTACTAAAAACCGAGCAAATTACCGAGTCAGGCGCAAACAAAGACAACTTTCACTCTAGCCTGCCAACTGCACAATGGGAAGCCCAAAGCCAATCAGGAGTGACTTTTGGTTATGGTTTTAAAGTTAAATTAATCAGCTCTACAGCACCACGTCAAGGTGTGATCAGCTATACAGAGCCCAACTCACCTGCAAGTGCGCAAAATATTGCCCGCGGCTTTGAGATTTTAGAAATCGATGGTGTTGATTTTATCAATGCCAGCACGCAAGCAGAGGTCGATATCCTCAACGCGGGTTTATATCCAACTCAAACCGGTAAAAGCACTACCTTCGTATTCAAAGATATTAATACCGATGGAACCCGCGAAGTTATTTTAAACTCACAAACGATTACTTCTAGGCCAGTCACAAACGTGAAGACTTTAGCTGATGGCACTGTTGGTTACTTTCAATTTAATAGCCACAATGCAATTGCTGAAAAACCGCTTTATGATGCCTTTAATAATCTCAAAGCAAGTAATGTCACTGATCTGATTATTGATATTCGTTATAATGGCGGTGGTTTTTTACAAATGGCCAGTCAAGTTGCTTATATGATCGCAGGCCCCGCGAACACCAACGGTAAAGTTTTCGAAAAAACCATTTTTAACGATCAACACCCAACCTTTAACCCTGTTACTGGGCAACGTTTGGAGCCTGTGATGTTCACCGATGAATTTGTTGGCTTTGCCGAGAACCCGGCATTAATACCAGGTACACCATTACCAAGCCTTAACTTAAAACGCGTTTATTTATTAACCACTAGTAGCACTTGCTCTGCCAGCGAAGCGATAATAAATGGCTTACGCGGCGCTGATATTGAAGTTATTCAAATTGGCGCTGGTACTTGCGGCAAACCTTATGGATTTTACGCCACAGATAACTGCGATACGACTTACTTTAGCATTCAATTTACTGGCGAAAACAATAAAGGTTTTGGTGAATATTCAGATGGTTTTGCGCCGCAAAACACCACTGACAATGCCCGCTTACCAGTACGCATAGCCGGTTGCGCCGTTGCTGATGACTTTAGCCACCAGTTAGGCGATCCTGAAGAAGCGGTACTAAAAGCCGCGTTGGGTTATCGTGATAATGGTAGTTGTCCAGCAGCCAGTTCAATAGCCAGTAAGCAAGGTTTTGCACCTGCACGCTTTGGCGATACCCCTGCAGTATCAGATACACGGGCTGGATCTCTTGCTGAGCAAAATAAAATACTGCCTTCGCATTAAGCGTTAGCATTAAACTCAAGGCAGAATTGTTATGCTAAAAGAATGTTCATTATCAATACTAACCGCGCTCTTGATCAGCGGCTGCTCTGTGCAAAGCAGTGAACCAACACCAAAATTACAGCATGCATTACTAACAGAGCCTCAAGGGGAACTGATTGCTCAAGGAATTGCTCGCCTAATGCGCTCAGAGAAGATTGCAGTAGCTAATGATGTGTTTATGAAGCGCAGCTTGATGGTCGTTGATAACGTCACTAAAACCGACGAGCTTGGCAACCCTATTATGGGTAAACAGCTAAACATGCCAGACCGTTTTGAATTACTGATAAAAAACAACCTATGCTTTGTACGTCATCTCGATAGCAAAGCCACCGAGCCGCTACCGGATGTACAATGCAAGGTGAATGATATCTAGGTGCTAGGTGCTAGGTGCTAGGTGCTAGGTGCTAGGTGCTAGGAAAAT
>NZ_JACJDT010000070.1:0-13228 GCF_014163675.1 Pseudoalteromonas sp. SR44-5 | reverse complement strand
ATCGTCTAAATCAAATTCGTCTTCTTCAGCCAGCTCTGGCTCTGCTATTGCTTTATCGCCAGTCTCATCAATTAAACTATCGATGTCGTCTAAATCAAATTCATCTTCTTCAGCCAGCTCCGGCTTTGCTGTTGCTTTATCGCCAGCTTCATCAAGCAGACTGTCAATATCGTCTAAATCAAATTCGTCTTCTTCAGCCAGCTCCGGCTCTGCTGTTGCTTTATCGCCAGCTTCATCAATTAAACTATCAATATCGTCTAAATCAAATTCGTCTTCTTCTGCCAGCTCAGGCTCTACAGTCGCTTTATCGCCAGCTTCATCTATTAAACTGTCAATATCGTCTAAATCAAATTCGTCTTCTTCAGCCAGCTCAGGCTCTGCAGTTGCTTTATCGCCAGCTTCATCAATTAAACTGTCAATATCGTCTAAATCAAATTCGTCTTCTTCAGCAAGCTCTGGCTCTGCAGTTGCTTTATCGCCAGCTTCATCAATAAGGCTGTCAATATCGTCTAAATCAAATTCGTCATTATCGCCGTCATTCTTATCTGTCGGTTGATTACTATTTTGTTCATCAATCAATGCATCAATGTCAAAATCATCACCTTCATCTGCTAACTCTTCACTGAGTGCTGCTAAGTCATCATCTGAATCAAGCGAGTCATCTAATTCAGCAGTCGGTTCATCGCTGTCATTAGCAAATAAATCATCTAGATCTGCTGCACTTAAAATATCGCCATCATTGTTGTCGGCTTTAATATCTAAATCAATGTCGTCGCCTAAGCTATCATCATCTGCTTGATCAAAATCTTGCTGCATGAAGATATCAAGTTCATCATTTTCTTCTTTAGCTTCGTCACTTTCATCAGAAAATACAATGTCGTCGCTCAGTAAGCCATCTAATTCGTCTTGATTTAATAAACTGTCACCATCTTCAAACGCATCATCAATATTGTCATCAAAAATGATATCGTCGTCATCAGGTAAAATATCGTTTTCAAGATCATCAAGCTGAATACTTACATCATCGTCTTCTTGAACTGGATCTGGAATAATTGGATCAAGTGATGGTCCTAAGTCAACATCATCCTCTGTTGTATAACTAGGGCTTTGTGGTAAAAATTCGTCATCATCGGTGCTTTCATCTTCTTTATTACGTTTACGTAAAAACATCACGATTGCAAAGATGATCAATAACGCTGGAATTGTCATTAATAAAATAAGAACTAGCGGATTGGCTAATAGCCCAGCAAAGTCAAATTCACTAGTCTCCTCGAGCTTTTTTGCTTGTTGTTGCTCTATAATTTCGTTCTGTTTTGCAATCAATTCAGAAAGTTGGCGTTGAATTTCACTGTCTTTACCAAGTTGCTCACGAATATTTTCAAGCTCTTTAGACACACCAGTTAACTGTTGCTTTAATTTATTGTTTTCAACTAAAATTTCTTCGACATTATCAACTGACGACTTGAACTGCTTTTGTAATTCAACAAGCTGACTGCCCTGTTGGGTTTTAATGCTGTTGATTTCTTGTTTTAATTCTTGCTTAGCTTCATCAACATCCACTTTGCGTGCTTGAGTTACTTTGGTTTGTGAAGCAGTAATTTCGCTGTTCGTAAGCGTGCCATTTTTCTTTTTTTCCCATAGCTCATCATCTTGCTCTGAGCGCTGTTTGGCAAGCTCCGGGCTTACTGCGCGGATATCGGCTAAGGTAGGGATTTTTAAATACGCACCATCGCGCATATGATTGAGATTTTGATCTAAAAATGATTGCGGATTTTTTTCATATAAAGCCTGCATAACCTGATAAATACTGACGGAGTTATCTGGTCGCACTTTTGCAGCAATTCGCCATAGCGTATCGGTTGGCTTTATTGGCCCAATAGAACGCCCTTGAACGCCATAATCAACGCCTTTAGGGCCTTTAAGTTGGCCACCGTCTTGGGAGTATATCGGTGTTACCACCAATGCAGACGCTAATAAGAGGAGTGTAGCTAAACCGCGCATGCTGATCCTTTAATGTTTAAATGTTAACGCAGCGCCATTAAATTAGACGCTTAAACATTGATTATTTCTTGCAGAAATAACGTACATAAATAAATAGTTAATTAAGTCTTTCTAGCAAGCTCTATTCCAGTTGCAAACTATAAACCAGTTGCGGCTTAATATCCATCGCAACACTTTGATACGTAATAGCTTAAACTTTATCAGCTGGAAGAATTTTTTATCGTTAAGATTAAGTTTATACGCTTTTAGCAGCTATGCGGCAATTATTTGGCAGTTAAAAAATAAAAAAGCGACAAACTGCCGCTTTTCTTGCTTTTAATTAAAGATAGTTCGCTATCAACTCTTCAGCTATTTGCACGCTGTTCGTTGCGGCCCCTTTACGGGTATTATCACTTACAACCCACATATTTAAACCATGCGGATGTGAGATATCTTGACGTAAGCGCCCTACATACACAATGTCATTACCACTTGCATCCGTAACCGGGGTTGGGTAATCCCCTTCGTCTTCTATAAGTTCAAGCCCTGGCGCGTCATTAAGTAACTGTTTTACATGTTCAAAGTCGTACGGCATACGTGTTTCAATGTTAATCGCTTCTGAGTGACCAAAAAATACCGGAACTCGTACACACGTCGGATTAACAGCAATTGTGGTATCACCTAGAATTTTATGGGTTTCGTTAACCATCTTCATTTCTTCACGGGTGTAACCGTTATCTTCAAAAACATCAATTTGTGGGATAACATTAAACGCCATCTGCTTTGGAAATATTTCGCTATTTACAGGGCGTGCATTCATTAAATTAGCAGTTTGTTTTGCAAGTTCATCAACCGCTTTTTTGCCTGCACCCGATACTGCTTGATAAGTAGATACATTAATACGATCGATGCCGTATGCATCATAAATAGGTTTTAATGCCACCATCATTTGAATAGTTGAGCAATTAGGATTAGCAATGATATTGCGATTTCTAAAATCAGCAAGGCTTGCTGCATTTACTTCTGGCACAACCAGTGGTATTTCAAAATCATTTCTAAAGTGCGAAGTGTTATCAATTACTACACATCCTGCATCAGCGGCAATAGGTGCGTATTTTTCTGACACACTGCCACCAGCAGAAAATAAACCAATATGCGCTTGGCTAAAGTCAAACCCTTCAACGTCCTGCACTTCAATAGTTTCACCACGAAACTTAATATCTTCACCAGCGCTGCGACTACTTGCCAATAAAAATAATTGATCAACAGGAAACTTACGATCTTCTAACGTTTCAATAATTTGGCGACCAACAAGACCTGTAGCGCCAAGTACGGCAACATTATATTTTTGTGACATGTGTATTCCTCGTTTAACAGCCGCCATTGTGGCCGCTGTTTAAATTTTAAGTTATTCGACTACGAAACCAAGCCCTTGCAGCAAAGGCGAATATGCGCCTGCACCTAGCACTTTGACTGTGCTAAATTCACGTCGAATGGGGTAGTTTTTACGTAAGCTATCAAACCCTTCACTTGCTAAGTTGTATCGCAAAATACCATCATCACGACGCACATCGTAAACCAGATGGATCAACTGACCTAAATCAGCTTCGCTAAAGGTTTCTTGTAATGTAACTTGGGTAAACGCGGGCACTGGTAAAAAATCAGCTAATGCTTTGCCTGTTTGCAAACCTTTAAGCTCGCACAACTTTTCATAGAGCATTTGCGTGCCACGTGCTTTACCCTCTAAGGTATGGCCTGCGATATGGACACTGGCATAACGCACAAACTCAAGCAATTCAGTTAATATAGAAGGTTCGTTTTCCCATACATCTAATACCACATCGAGCTTGGCACCACCGCGCATAATTTCCAGTAGAGCATGATTATCGACCACATCGCCGCGACTGGCATTAATCAAAATAGTGCCAGGTTTAAGCGCTGCTAAACGCGCTTTGTTCATTAAATGCAAGGTACTATGTTTACCGGTCGTTACTAACGGCACATGGAAAGTGACGATATCCGCTTTACTCAACAACTCATCAATATCTGTATGCTCGGCTAATTGTCCCGCTTCATGCTTAGGTGGATCGCATACTAATACAGTGACATTAAGCGCGGCTAATTTATCTCGCAAACAGCTACCAATACTGCCCACTCCGACAATCCCAATGGTTTTGTGTTCCAAGGTGCAGGCATTTTCTTGGCACAGTGCAAACAAGCTACTGATCACATATTCAGCCACAGCAACGGCATTACAACCAGGTGCGCTCGTAAATGCAATATCACGTTGTTTGAGTAAATCAGTATCAATATGATCAACGCCGATTGTCGCCGTACCTACGTAGCGTAATTTATTAGCATGTATTAACAGTGCTTCATTTACTGAGGTTACCGAGCGAGTTAATAATACATCAACATCAATTAGCTGTTCGCTTTGTAATGTACGACCATCAAAACGCGTTACTTCACCAAAATCAGCAAAATATTGCTCAACAAGTGGCATGTTTTGGTCTGCAAGAATTTTCATTAACAAGTCCAGTAAGCACTAAGAGCCGCTATTGTAACGAACATAGCCGACTTTGAAAACGAAAAAGCCGAGCAAGTTGCTCGGCTTTAATTGTAATGTGGCTTTTTAATTAGCCTTTATATTTACTCATCACTAACGTGGCGTTAGTACCACCAAAACCAAAACTGTTAGACATAACAGTATTTAGTTCAACGTCTTTACGCTCAGTGATAATGTTTAAGCCTGCAGCTTGTTCATCTAGCTCATCAATATTGATTGAAGGCGCAACAAAGCTATGCTCTAACATCAATAGTGAGAAAATAGCTTCATGCACACCAGCGGCGCCCAGTGCATGGCCTGTCATTGCTTTAGTCGCGCTGATCATCGGTGAATTACCACCAAATACTTCTTGAATTGCTCCTAACTCTTTTACATCACCTACTGGTGTAGATGTACCGTGAGTGTTTAGATAATCAATGCTGTCAACGCCTTGCATTGCTTGACGCATACAACGTGCAGCACCTTCACCTGATGGTGCAACCATGTCATAGCCATCAGATGTTGCGCCATAGCCAACAACTTCAGCATAAATGTGTGCACCACGTGCAAGCGCATGTTCAAGTTCTTCAACAACAACAATACCGCCACCACCAGAGATAACAAATCCATCGCGGTTAGCATCATAAGTACGAGAGGCTTTTTCAGGCGTTTCGTTATATTTAGTAGAAAGTGCGCCCATTGCGTCAAATTCCATTGCCAATGTCCAGTGAAGCTCTTCACCGCCACCGGCAAAAACAACGTCTTGTTTGCCTAATTGGATTTGCTCAACTGCGTTACCAATACAGTGTGCAGAGGTTGCACATGCTGAACTGATTGAGTAGTTAACACCTTTAATTTTAAATGGTGTTGCTAAGCATGCCGATGTTGTACTGGCCATGGTGCGCGGAACCATATAAGGACCTACACGTTTTACGCCTTTTTCACGTAAAATGTCAGCCGCTTCAACCTGCCATTTAGATGAACCACCACCGGAACCCACAATGATACCCGTGCGCTCATTTGATACTTGATCATCAGATAAACCAGAATCTGCAATTGCTTGTGCCATTGAGATATACGAATACGCAGCGGCATCGCCCATAAAGCGCATTGCTTTACGGTCAACAAACTCTTTAACGTCAATATCAATTTTGCCAGATACGTTACTACGTAACTTATATTCAGCAAATTCTGGGTTAAAAGCGATTCCGCTCTTACCTGTTTTTAACGATTCTAATACTTCTTCTTTGTTGTTACCGATGCTTGATACAACACCGATGCCCGTAATAACGGCTCTTCTCATGGGTAATTACCTTAGCTTGATACTAAATTGTGTTCTATTTTACGCTGAAACTTACAACGAAGTGGTCAGCTTTCTAGCGTACACTTGTACTCTGAACCTCTAGCTTATAAATAACGCCAGACTATTTCAAAGAAAACACGTAAAATAATGAAAAAAAGTACTCATTAATTGCATGCCATGATTAAAAACGCTGAAATTCACTTTAATAACTTAGGTACACCCGTTGCAGACAACTTTAACGATGTCTACTTTTCGAACGATGATGGCCAAGCTGAGTCTGATTATGTGTTCTACCAGCAAAATAATATGCCTCATCGATTACAAAATCATGACCGTGCACATTTCGTTATCGCTGAAACTGGTTTTGGTACTGGTCTTAATTTTTTAAATACATGGCAACAATTTAAAAATAATCTAACCAGTAGGCAACATCATAGTCAAGAAGTTCACAACCCAGCACAACAAAATGTGCAGCGCTTACATTTTATGTCTTTTGAAAAGTATCCGATTAAAACAGACGATCTGCAAAAGGCATTGCAAGTATGGCCTAGTTTAGCACCATTGAGTAAACAGTTACTTGCTAAGTACCCGATTAATTTGGCTGGTTGCCATCGTCTTGAATTTGACAATGGTCAAATTATACTCGATTTATATTTTGGCGATGTGCAAGAATCACTCGCAGCTATAAGCTACCCGCAAACAGGTATTATCGATGCGTGGTATCTAGATGGCTTTGCACCGAGTAAAAATCCAGAAATGTGGCAGCCAGCCTTATTTAATTCAATGGTGGATATTTCTCGTAGTAATGCCACGTTTGCAACCTTTACGGTTGCAGGTGTTGTACGTAGAGGTCTTGCTGATGCAGGGTTTGCGGTACAAAAAATCAAAGGTCATGGCAAAAAAAATGAAATGCTGATTGGTTCTTTAGCCCATGCTAATCAAGCACAATCGGCGCCACCTTATCTGGCTCATCAGCAAAGTTCACTTAAAAACGTTGCTGTCATTGGCGGAGGGATAGCCAGCAGCGCTATTTTATATAGCTTGGCGAAACGTGGGGTTAACAGCCAACTTTTTTGCCAAGATCCCCAACTCGCGATGGGCGCATCTCATAATGTACAAGGTGCGATTTATCCGCACTTACAAGCAAAAAACTCCCCGCACAGTGAGCTTTTTGCGCACAGTTTTTTATATGCGAAACGACTTTATCAGCAACTCACTGAGAATGGCTTTCACTATGATCATCAATGGTGCGGCGTATTACAACACGCGATCAAACAACCCTTAGTTGAGCGCCATCAAAATATTGAACATAAACAGCTGTGGCCAGATGAACTCATGCACGGCGTAACGCCTGAGCAAGGTGATGAAATTGCCGGTGTAAGTACAGGCTACTCTGGCGTATATTTCCCGTTAGGTGGATGGGTTAACCCACCACAATTAGTGAGCGCTCTGTTCCAACAAGCCCATAAACTCAAACCAATTAAAAGCCATTTTAATTGTGATATCGAACAGCTTGAGAAAACCCCGCAAGGCTGGCTGTTATTGAGCCAAGGGCAACAGTTTGGCCCATTTAGTGACGTTATTGTATGTGCTGGTGAGCACAGCGACCGTTTTGTACAAACTCAGGCTCTGCCAATTGTTGGCGTGCGTGGTCAAGTATCCCATGTACAAGCAAGTCCTGCATCACGTAAACTAAAAACCGTGCTATGTCATAAAGGCTACTTTACTCCTGCTTATTTAGACCATCACTGTATGGGCGCAACATTCGAGAAGAACTCAAAAAGCCGCGCAGTCAAAGACCAAGACAATCAAACAAATCGCGAGCAACTGCTTCACTTTTATGGACAAACCGACTTTGCCAGTAGTCTAGGTGAGATCACGGCAGCTAAAGCCGCTGTACGTTGTAGTTTTATTGATCACCTCCCTATAGCCGGAGAATGGCCGCAGCAAAGTGATTATATTCACGCGTTTGCCAATTTACGCGCAGGGAAACGCTATCAATATCAATCCTTACAAAAACCACAACAAGGACTACACATACTCACAGGCTTTGGGGCTCGTGGCTTATGCAGTGCGCCCCTGTGTGCAGAACAATTAGTTGCTGCACTTAACAATGAACCACAGCCTTTGAGTGAACGAGTAAGCCAAGCGATTCACCCAGCCCGCTTTATTGTAAGAGATTTAATTCGAAATAAAATTTAACTTAGCAAAAATAGCGTGTAGGAACCGATGTGATAAAAATAATAACACCACTGATGTTAGCAATAAGCCTAACCTCAGTGACTTGCGCTGCAAATTTAGACAGCGTTCCGCTACCAGCTGATTTTAAGTACTCATTACAAATTGCCGATGACTACCCACTGATACAAACTGGCTATGTTGCTCAGTCGATTACAAAAGTGAGTGCTTTTTATCAACAAGCTTTAGGTAAGTCTGAGCTTATTATCGGTGATAATAAACGCCGAACGTTGTTTTATACCATCGACAAGAAAACCGTGCGGATCAGCTTATATGCTCGTGACTACCGAACCGAAATAGCGATTATGATCACGCAACCATAATCGCTTGACGGCGAACTGATCTGAATACGTATGCATAAAACAAATTGTTAAGCTTATAGCAAAAGCACCAAAGCAAAACGAGGCCCGATACCGTGAGACCCGAAGCTAATGGCTTAAAGGTGATCACTATCTTAAATACCCTAATTTATTTCCGATGTTAGAAGGTAATCGCTTGCCCAACAAGCGGATCATCTTGATAAGACAGTTAAGTAGCTCAATGATCTTGAAAAGGCATTGTCGCTAAACTTGGGTTGTTTAAGTATTAAATACAAAAACGGCTAGAAAGCTAGCCGTTTTTATTTACGCTTTAATGACTCCTAAAATTGATATTGGAATCCTAGCGCCCATTCATTCACATCGTTTTCTCTTAGCTTATAATGGCTATAGTTAATTGAAACATCTGTATTTTCAAGCACTGGATAAGCTAATTGCCCGCCCAAATAAGGGCGTGTATTGGTGTCACTATATGTAATTTTTTGCCCCGTAGATGAGCGGCTATCGATTGAATAATGATAATGGAAAGCCCCTACAAAAACCTTACTCTTAACTTGGCCCAACAGCGGAAATACATAAGCTGTTTGTATCGCAGGTCCTTGTGACAATACCGGCACGGTTTGTGATACATTCAATTGCGCGTTACTTGGATCAAGCGTATCTCCAACAAAGGTCATACTACCTTCGCCTAAGTTGATATAGCGTACGCCAAATTGCCAATTAGTCGCTAAGGAATAAATTGCGCCTATTGACCAACTAATATCGGTATCGTCGTATTCAGTATTCGCTAATTCGACTGATTGATTAGTTGTGGTTGAGCCTGCAACGGCCGCATAACCAATAGTGCCATCCATAGACCACTCACCTGCTAGTACAGGCTGACTGACTACCGCAGCCGTAGCGAGTAAAGCCCATGGCGTCAGTTTTGATTGGCGACGTATAAAGACTAAACCAATCATTAACAACACCATGGTGCTGCCTAAACTACCTGATGAGCTATTTTTAACCGTGGTGGTTGTATAAGCTTTTACGGTCACTTTTACTTCTCCTTTAGCTTCAGCACCTTTACTGTCAGTCACTGTGTATTCAATTAAATCAACACCTTCAAAACCTACTTTAGGTTGGTAATTCAATGTGCCATCGTTATTTATAGTGACTGTTCCTTGCGTAGCTTGCGCGCTTATTAAACTAAGTGCATCACCATCCGCATCGCTGTCATTGGAGAGTACATCAATAACTATTTGCGTGCGGTCGTTGGTGCTTGCAGTATCAGCAATAGTTGTTGGGGCACTGTTTACTACCACACTAACAGTCGCTGTACCAAAGGCTGTTCCACCTTTACCATCAGACACACTGTAGTTGATTGTTGCAGTACCAATAAAATCAAGTAATGGTTGATAACTAAGTTGATTATTAACGATTGCTACCTCACCAAAATCAACACTTGCACTGGTGAGCATCAATACATCATTATCTGCATCGCTATCATTACTGAGCACATCAATAACAATACTATTACCTAGTGCAATAGTTACTTGATCTGATTGTGTAACAGGCGCGCTGTTAGTACTACTCATAACGCTAACGCCGCCTGGATCAACAATTTGACCATTCGCTACGCCATCAGCATCATTGATACCACCATCAGTTATGCGTAATTGTACACACCAGTCACCTTCTTTAAGCCCTTCTTGCCACAGCTGACTATTTGGTGAAGGGCAATACCCTTGCTCACCTTGAGTAGAATAGACCTTATCGCCGTTGCTGGTATTAAAGTCAATCCACTCATTATTGATAAGCTTTCTATAAATCGCCCCCGCTGGTATTGGCATTCTTTGCGGAAGCACTATGTGGTAGTTTTCACCTTTTTGCTCCATGGCGGTTACTATAAAGCTAAAGTAACCACCAGAGTTATCCATCCCAACATCTGCAGGCAATTCATTTTCAAACAATTGTGCTGCGCCACTGCTATTTTGTATGCTTGAGAATGCTTTTCTTAAACATGCTCCCGCATCCCCCTCGACAAGAAACTGCGCGGACTCATTTACTTGCTCAGGTAATACATTACATTCATTAATATTATCCAAATAATCAGGAATACCATCACGGTCATTATCTTGTAGACCTTCGATATTGTCTGGTATTAAGTCATTATCAGTATCGGCAGTTGTTAACTCAGGTAACTGAGCTACCACTTCAACATAACTGGTCACTGTAGTTGATAAGCTATCCACAGCGTCATCTGTTGCGGTTACTGCTATTTCATAAATACCAATATCGAGTTCAGCTGTAGAGAACACAAATGTATCAGCCGCATTACCTAGATCAACAATCCGTTCATCTGCTGCTTGCCAACTGAATGAAATATTATCTCCAGGGTTATTATCTGTTGCCAACGCTGTAATTGTTACGAGATCGTCACTGGCTAAAACAAATGGCCGAGGCTGATTATTTTGCTCCGTTATCGTAACTAAGCTTGGTGCTATATTACTCTCTGAAATAGTCATAATATTAGAGGCTTGCGCGCCAGTATTAAGGCTATCGTCAAGCGTTATAACTATTGTTTCATCCGCTTCAATCTCACTATCTGCAAAGACTCTAAAGTTGATCTCACCAACGAGGCCTTGTTCAATAACCACTTCACCGCTGATTAAATCATGATCATCTGATGTTGCGGTTCCAGATACGCTGTAAGGTACAGTGACAGGATAACTTGCCGCTGTTCCATTCAAGTAAACCCGAGTGGTATAACTTTGATCCTCAGCAACAACTTTATTTTTACCTAGTGATATTTGCGGGTGAACCATTACTTGCTGGCTAGCCATTGTGGTTTTACCACTACTGTCTGTCGCTTGCCAATACACTTGATGTACACCTGGCGTAAACAACATACTTTGATTTAAAGTTGCGACTGGTAATCTGTTTTGCTCGCTATCAAACGCAAGAGCTGTACCCAGCTTAACTCGAGTAAACAATCCTGTTGCATCAATATCCACATCAGCTGGAGGTGTAATGGTTGGTGCACCTAGTTGGCCATCAGTAAAGTTAATAAAAGCAAACCCTGTGCTTTGTGCTTGCGCGGGGTCGGCAATAATATACTCAACTTTAATAGTGCCTTGGTTACTTGCGCTAAATTGATAGACAAGCTGCTGGTCAACAATACTCACTGTACCCACTGACGCCCTAGCACCAATAATTGTTATTACATCACCATCAACATCAGTATCATTCGCCAATACATCAAGTATATAACGGCCGCTTTCTGTTCGCGCTAAGTCAAAGGTATCTTCCACAGCAACCGGTTGATCGTTTACTGACTCAACAGTAATTAACGCCGTAGCTATAGCTGAACTTGTTTTACCATCAGTCACTAAATAGCTAAAGGTGTCGCTACCATGATAATCAGCCTGTGGCTGATAACTAAATACCGTTCCTTGCACCGTTAAGCTACCAAACTGTGGTTGAGTGACCACTTCTATAACTAAATTGTCGTTATCACTGTCACTAACCTGAGCACTGACACTGAGGTTATTATCTTCTTTAACGCGCATTACCATATCATTAGCAACAGGCGGCGCATTCACATACGTTACATCAATACTAAATGGGTTAAGCGTACTGCTTAACTGCCCATCGGTTACGCTGATCAAAATATTACTATATAGACCAACGTCATCTCGTGTCGGTATACCACTTAATGTACCACTTGTGCTATCAAACGTTGCCCAACTCGGCTTGTTCGCAATCGTCAATGATAAACTGGTATTATCAATATCCGACACAATTGGCGTAAATGAGTAACCTGTATCTTGCGCGATTGATGTTGCAGGTGAACCGCTGATTGTTGGTGCATCGTTAACATTCACTACTGTCAGTGTAAATGGGGTTAAACTTTGACTTGCAATCCCATCAGTTACACGCACCGTGATGCCTGCATAACTTCCTACATCAGCATTGCTTGGTCTGCCTGATAGCTCCCCTGTGGTGGTATCAAAGTTCAACCAACTTGGTTTATTTTCAATACTGAAGCTGAGGTTATCGCCATCATTATCTGTCGCTAGTGGTACAAAGCTATATAAGTCATTTTCATTAACCGCTAAGCTTGGTACTCCAGTAATCACTGGCAAATCGTTAATACTATTAATCGTTACTGATACTGTGCTCGGTGCTGAATCAAGTAATCCATCATTCGCTATATAACTAAACTGATCGTCACCAAAGTAATTTGCACTGCCTTGATAAGTAACTTGCTCACCTGAGATAGTCGCAGTGCCATGAGTTGGTTGACTAACGATTGTATAGATTAATGTATCACCATCAACATCACTACCGAGTAAGTTCATAACGACTGGCATGTCTTCATCAGTAACGCCGGTTTGTAGACCAACAACTGGCGCGTCATTCACTGCGGTGATAACTAACGATACCGGCGTTATTGTTGAATCTAATAGTCCATCATTAACAACAAAGCTAAAGCCATCACTGCCGTTATAATTGGCGTTTGGCGTATATAACCAACTATCATTACTTTGCTGCACAAGCGAGCCATGTAATGCGCCTTCATCAAGACGATAGCTTAGATCATCGTTCTCAATATCTGAGCCAACCAAGGTGATCAAAACACTATTATCTTCTGCAAGTATTAAGCTTTGCGGAATACCTAAAGGCGCATCATTGACTGGGTTTACAGTCATGGTGACAGTAGCAAGGTTAGATACCTCGCCATTGCTGTCTTTAACTGTGTAAGTAAAGCTGTCGTCACCATAGTAATCTGCATTGGCGGTGTAAATGATTGCCCCCGTTGCGGTTACTTGAGTTTGCCCATTGCTTGGTGCACTGACAACC